>CAXMZV010000159.1:0-8166 GCA_964199985.1 Candidatus Ilumatobacter isfjordensis
CGCCATGCGCGACGGCATACCGCAATCCGAGCCGGACCGCACCTCCGACGCCGAGGTTGAAGGGGAGGCGCAGCGTCGTGGCACCGTGGTCGTCGGCGATACGAGCGGTGTCGTCAGTTGAGCCGTCGTCGATCACGACGATTTCGTCAACTGTGGAAGCCTCGGCGAGGCGGTCCAGCACAGCGGCGATCGAAGCGGCCTCGTTCAACGCCGGAATCAAAGCGATCCAATGACCGTTCACGCCCTGGGCCACCGCGTTACCGGCCCCCGGCGACCTGAGCAGCATGCCAGTCATAGGCGGTCGACACGATCCGGTCGAGACCGTGCACCGCCTTCCAGCCAAGCAGTTGCTCGGCGAGGTCGGGCTGTGCGTAGGTGGCTACAGGATCGCCGGCGCGGCGAGGTGCGAGGTCGAACGGGACGGTCCGGCCGGTGTGGGCCTCGGATGGCCGGGTGACGTCGAGCACCGACGAGCCAGATCCGGTACCGACGTTGACAACGGCCGAATCGCCTGCGCTGGCGAGGTGGGTCAGCGCCTTGACGTGAGCGTCGGCGAGGTCCTCGATGTGGATGTAGCAGCGAATGCAGGTTCGGTCAGCCGTGTCGTAGTCATCGCCGAAGACCTTGAGCCGATAGTCGGACAGGAGGAGACTTTTCATCACGAGCGGCACCAGATTTTGGCTGTACGTCCGGTCCTCACCGATTTGTCCGTCGAGGCTGGCTCCAGCAGCGTTGAAGTACCGCAGGCTGACTGAACGCATCTGGTCGGTGACCTCGTACCAACGGAGGATCCGCTTGACCATGGCCTTGGTCTCGGCATGCAGGCTCTCGGGGTCGAGCCACTGACGTTGTTGTTCCAGTATTTCGCAGGCGTCGACATCGATTCGCGGACCGCCTTGTACGCAGCGAAGTTGACGACCTGAATCACGCCGTTCTCCTTGCACGTGGCTGTCGCAAGGTCGCGATCTGCGATGTCGCCAACGACCAGTGGGGCACCGAGGACGGCCTCGCGGCTGCCGAGCTCGAGTGAATCGATCACGACGACCAGGCGCCCCGCTCGCTGGGGACTTCGGAGGGTGTGGGAACCGATGTAGCCGGCTCCGCCGGTCACAACGACCGTTCCGCTCAATGCTGACATGCGATGGGAGGGTAGCCGCTGTCGTCAGGCGAGCGGAGACGGTCAGTGAGGTCGACGAGGGACATACAATGCAAAAATGCCGGTGTCGTGCGAGCTTGACGACGCCGGACCCGGATCTGCGCCTCCTCTCAGGCGTCGCGGCGGCCAACTCGATGTCCGGATTGCGATTGCGCTGCTGCTCATCGTGATATCGCAGTCGCTTGCGACGCCACTCAATGCCGGCCCAGACGAACCAGCACATCTTCGCCGCGCCGCGGCGCTGGTCCGTGGTGATGTTCTCGGCCAGGAATCGCCGGGGGTCTCAATTCGAACCTTCGACCTGCCGGCATGGGTCGGCCAGCCAGATCCCGGGTGCTACGCCTTGCAGCCCAACCAACCGGTCGCGTGCGCCGACGCGCCGATTGCGACCGGTCGAGCGGACCTGGTGTCGACGGCGGCGACGAACCCGGTCTGGGCGCATCTGTTGCCGGGTGCCGCCACCTTGCTACCTGGTGAGGAGCGAACGCAATGGCTCGCTCGAGCCCTGCATGCCTTGCTTCCGACGCTCCTGGTGGCCGTGACGCTGACGGTTCTGCGACGTCGCAGCAAGACCATTGCGCTCGGCGCCACCCTGCTCGCAATGACGCCGCTTGCCCTCTTCACCTTTGCCGTGATCAATCCAAGTGGCTGGTCTGTTGCCGGCGCCATCGGACTCTGGGTTGCGGGTTCATTGGTCGCCGACGACGACACGGTCTGGCCGGTAGTTGCAGCGTCGTGGGCCCTCCTCGTCCTTGCTCGAAACGACGGTCTGATCTGGGGAGTCGCGGTCGTCGCGATCCTCGCCGGGGTCATGGGACGTGAGCGTCGTGCCCTCATCCGAGCGTGGCCGGCGCGAAGGTGGATCGTCCTAGCAATTCCCGTGTCGGCAAGCGTGGCCTGGTCGTTGGTAGTGCCGCCGACGCTCGTGCCCACCGGAGCGCTCTCGGACGGTGGCCCGTTCCAACGATTCGCGGCGGTCGCCGGACGAACAGGCATGCACCTCACCGATGCCATCGGCACGCTCGGCTGGCTCGACGCGCGGATGCCCACGACGATGTTGCTGGCGTGGTGGGTCGCGATCGGCGTCCTCGTCGGCGCGGCGATCGTGCTCGAGCGAAAGACGCCGGTGATCGGCGCCCTGGCTGCGCTCGCTACCGCGATTCTGCTGGCATGGCTGATCGAACTGTCGAGGGTCGGTGAGACCGGTCTGTTCTGGCAGGGGCGCTACTCACTGCCGCTGGTGCTCGGGGTGCCGGTACTGCTCGGCATGGGACTGGACGAATCCCCCGGGCGGTTCGTGGAGCGCCCGGCGCTGACCGAACTGACAGCAGGCGTACGAAATTCCCGGCTGGGAGCCGTTCTGGGGATCACGGCGGTGGCCATTTGGAACGTCACGTTTTTCCAGGCGGTTCGCAGATGGGGCGTTGGCCAGGTCGGATCCATGCTGCCATGGAAGTGGGACACGTACGACACGCTGGTGCCGCTGCCTGCCGTGATGGCACTGCATGTGGTTGCTTCGGTCGCACTCTGCAAGACGTTGTTCACTGATCGGCCAGCAATATGATGCGTCGTGTGCCGCCGCAGAACTTCTTCGCTCACGACACAGCGATCATCGAGCCGAACGCGACGATCGGGAGTGGCACGTCGGTGTGGCATCACGCACACGTGCGCGACGGGGCCGAAGTCGGGTCGTCCTGTGTGCTCGGTAAGGGCGTGTTCGTCGACACCGGCGTCGCCGTCGGCGACCGCTGCAAGATCCAGAACAACGTCAGCGTGTACAACGGAGTCACGATAAGCGACGACGTCTTCGTGGGGCCAGCGGTCACCTTCACGAACGACTTGGTCCCGCGAGCGTTTGCGGACACGTGGGAGATCACCGCGACGTCGGTCGGCCGGGGCGCATCGATCGGGGCCAACGCGACCATCGTCTGCGGGTCATCGCTCGGCGAATTCTGCATGGTCGGGGCCGGTTCGGTGGTCACGCGCGATGTGCGCCCGTACTCCCTCGTGATGGGCAACCCGGCACGGTTCCACGCGTGGGTGTGCCGGTGCGGTCAGGTCATCTCGCGTGAGATCGATCAGCCCGATGAATTGAGTTGTGCCACATGCGTGGAGAAACAAGGAGCACTGTCGTGATACCGATCACCGTCGTCAAAATGGGTCCTGAAGAAGAGGCGCTCGTCCTCGAGGTACTGCGATCTGGCCAACTGGCCCAGGGCGCATACGTCGAGGAGTTCGAGACGCTGTTCGCTGAGGTGCACGGTGTCGACCATGCGGTTGCGGTCAACAACGGCACGACGGCGCTCGTGGCAGCGCTGCAAGCTCACGAGGTCGGACCCGGCGACGAGGTGATCACGAGTCCGTTCACATTCGTTGCGACGCTCAATGCGATCCTTGAGACGGGCGCGACTGCTCGCTTCGCGGACATCGGCGAGGACTACAACGTCCGGGCTGATGCCATGGCGTCGTTGGTCAACGCCGACACGCGCGTGCTGATGCCGGTACACCTCTACGGAGTGATGGCCGACATGGCAGCGATCTCCGCGATCGCTGATGGCGCCGGCCTCGCCATCATCGAAGACGCCGCTCAGGCCGTCGGAGCAACCAGTCATGGGCGTGCTGCGGGCAGCTTTGGCACCGGTTGCTTCTCGCTGTACGCGACCAAGAACCTGAGCACTGGCGAAGGCGGGATGGTCACGACCAGCGACGCAGCAATCGCCGACCGGTTGCGGTTACTTCGCAACCAGGGGATGCGTGCCCGCTACCAGTACGAGATCCCGGGGCACAACTACCGGCTCACCAACCTGGCTGCGGCTGTCGGCATCCCGCAACTCCGGCGGCTGAGTGACATGACTGCACAGCGTGTGGCGAATGCAGCGGTTCTGCGAGCCGGGCTGGCCGATCTCGACGGGCTCGTGCTGCCCCCAGAGCCAGCTGATGGGTTCGATCACGTCTACCACCAGTTCACCGTTCGTGTCACCGACGATGCAGCAGCTGATCGAGATACCACGGTGGCGAAGATCGTCGAGGCGGGAGTCGGTGCCGGGGTGTACTACCCGAGCACAGTGTTCGACTACGAGTGCTACCGCTCGCATCCAAACGTCGTGATCGACGACGTGCCGAACGCAGCGCTCATCGCGTCGCAGGTGATGTCGTTGCCCGTGCACCAGCACCTGACCGAACCTGAACTCGAACAGATCGTCGCCACCGTCCGAACGGCCCTCGGCGCATGAGCGGCCTGCGACTTGCCGTGGTCGGCACAGGTGTGATGGGTGCGAACCACGTACGTGTGGCAAAGCGGACCGAGGGTGTCACCTTGGCCGCCGTCGTCGATGCCGACGTCGAGCGGGCCCAGGCGGCTGCTGGCGATAGTGGCGCTGTGGCACTGAGTCGCGTCGAGGATCTCCCGGACGACGTCGAGGCGGCTGTCATCGCTGTGCCGACGGCGGCGCATCTCGCTACGGCCAGCGCGTTGATCGAGCGCGGTATTCATGTGCTGGTTGAGAAGCCACTGGCGGCGAGCGTGGCTGATGCGCAGACGATCACACAGCTCGCAGCGGACCGAGGCGTGGTACTCGCCGTCGGCCACGTCGAGCGATTCAATCCGGCGGCGGTGGAACTGATGGAGTTCATCGACGAACCGATCCATGTCGCGACCACTCGCGTGGGTCCCTACTCGCCGCGCATCAGCGACGGTGTTGTGTTCGACCTGATGATCCATGATCTCGACATCGTCTGTGCAATCGCAGGCGATGAGGCCTCGGTTGTCTCTGCGCAGGGCGTCGCTCGCCGGGTACGCAGCGAGTCGGAGGACACGGCGAGCGTGACACTTGCGTTCGACAGTGGCTTGACTGCGGCACTGACTGCGAGCCGGCTCGGCCAGCAGAAGGTTCGTTCCGTCGAGGTGACTCAGGCCGAGAGCACCCTCACGGCAGACCTCGTCCGGGCTGACCTCACGATCCATCGCATGGCCCACCACGAGTTCCTCGGCGAGGAAGGCGTGAGCTACCGCCAGTCCAATGTCGTAGAAATCCCATTCATCAGCCAGCGTGGCGAACCGCTCGGACTCGAACTGCTCGACTTCGTCGGTGCGGTCCAGACGGGTGGACGCCCGCGGGTCGACGGCGCCGCAGGCGTTCGTGCCGTGCAGCTCGCGTCCGATGTCGTGGCTGCGCTACTCATTTCGTGAGGTCCCTTCGATGACAATGCACGACGTCGACCGGGCTTCGACGACGGTGGTGCAACTGACCACCGTGCACCCGTGGGACGATGTGCGGGTGTACCACAAGGTGTGCCTCAGCCTTGCCGAGTGTGGCTGGAACGTGGTGTTGGTGGCAACAGCGGGAGACGGGGCGAGCGAGGCTGACGTTCCCGTCGTCGAGATCGCACCTTCGCTGGGGCGACTCCGGCGACTTGGACGGCTCTTCGGTCCCCAACGCGCAGCGTGGCGCGAGATCCGCCGGCTCAACCCAGCCCTGGTGCATTTGCACGATCCCGAGCTGTTGCCCCTGGCGCTGCTGTTGAAGCGGCGAGGCCATGTCGTGGTGTACGACGCCCACGAAGACATCGAGAAGCAGATTCATGCCAAGGACTGGATACCCGGTCTGTTGCGCCGGCCGATGGCCCGAACCGTCGGTTTTGTCGTGCGGTGGATCGGACGTCGCCTCGACCACGTGTTCACCGCCACCGAATCGATCCAGGACACTTTCGGGACGCAGACAGCGAGCGTGCTGCACAACTATCCGAGCCTTCGTGAGTTCAGTGCGCCGAGCGCGCAACGTCAACCCGATCTGATCGTGACTTACGTCGGAGGGTTGACCGAGGTGCGTGGCGTGCGCGACATGATCATGGCGATGGATCTGGTGACGAACCCTGACGTACGGCTCGTCTTGGCCGGGCGGTTCTCCTCGCCCGAACTCGAAGCCGGACTCCGTCAGTTACCAGGTTGGGATCGGACCGAGTCAGTCGGCTGGATTGGCCGCAGCGAGATCACCGAGCTCTTGGGGCGATCGATGGCGGGCGTCGTGGTGCTGCATCCGACCCCCAACCACCTCGAGAGTCTTCCGATCAAGATGTTCGAGTACTTCGCCGCAGGAATCCCGGCGATCGTGTCTGACTTTCCCCATTTCAGGACCTTGGCTGGTGACAACGCTGTCATCGTGCCGGCACAGGATCCTCAAGCTCTGGCGGACGCGATCGACTGGGTTGTCACGCATCCTGATGAGGTCGGGGCGATGGGCGAGGCAGCTCGCGAGCGGGTTGTGGGCGAGCTGAACTGGGAAGCTGAAGCGCAACGCGTTGATGCCGTCTACCTGGAGCTTCTTGCCAACTGAGGATCCTCAGCGGGCTCGGCGATGAGCTGTGCATCGTTACCCTGGCTGCGAGCGACGGGCAGTGTCAGCGCGGCGAAGGTGGCCAGGAACATCCAGTTCTCCGGAGCGTTGACGTAGGAGCTGCCGGCGAGCGTTGCGAACAGGTAGGAGATCGCGCCGGCAAGGAGAACCGCTGCAATCTGGCGAGTAACCGCCGAGGAGTATGGTTCTCGAGCCCGGGCGTAGACAGCGATCGGGCCGACGAAGACCAGTGTGATCAGCCCGATGCCGACGAGGCCGTACTGACTCGCCACCTCGATCCAGAAGTTGTGCGGATTGACGACTTCGGCCTGAACGGGGAAGTTGAACCGCCCCGAGCTCATTTTCGCTTCGAAACCGCCAGCACCCAGCCCGACTCCATATGTTTGGGCCAGAAAATCGAGTCCGTTGAGCGTGAGGTTCAACCGTGCCTGTCCCGACGTCTGCGTGAACGGCGCGGTGTAGAACAACGTGGAGAACTTCGCGGCGATCTCCTGTCCGGTGGCAAATGCGCCGATCAAGA
Organism: Candidatus Ilumatobacter isfjordensis; assembly: GCA_964199985.1. GTDB lineage: Bacteria > Actinomycetota > Acidimicrobiia > Acidimicrobiales > Ilumatobacteraceae > Ilumatobacter_A > Ilumatobacter_A isfjordensis. The sequence continues at coordinate 7,031 of CAXMZV010000159.1, forward strand.
GTGCTCCGACTCCGACTGCGCTGATGCGGGCGACGCGGCCGGCCAGACGATGCCGCCGATTCAGCAAGAGGAAGGTGCCGATTCCAGCAGCCATGCCGACCACTGCCAACCGTGATCCACTGAGCAGGAGTAGAGCTGGGAGAACGATACACAGCAGACGAGCAGCGACGACGTCGCGGCGCCCGAGGCCCCACAGGGCGGCCCAGCCACTCGCCACGATCGCCACAAAGGGAACCGTCAGAAGAATGAAGGCACCATAGTTGTTCGGGTTGCCAAATGTCGACAGGACGACTCCTGAGGTTTCTCCGAGACGATCCTCGACAAAGACGGAGTCCAAGTGCTGTCCTGTGACGAGCTCCCAGCCGGCGATGAGCGACGTCAACCATCCGGCAGCGAGCCACCCGCGAAGCAAGGCACGCGTTCCGGCGTCGTACTGAGTGACCGATACGAGTCCCGCTGTGACGAGTGCTGCGAAGACGAGGATGCTCAGTTCTTTCACCGCCGCAGGTCGGTTGGCAGCCCAGATCAGACCGAGGGCGCCCCAGATCGAGAAGAGCGCCAACAGGCCGGGGTACGAGCTGGGCCGACGTAACAGTCCGAACGCTGTTGGCGCCACCACGATGACGAGTGCCGGGACGATCACCTTGAAGGGGTAGATGGTTTGTCCGGCAATCAAGATCGATCCGAGCGAGCTGCTGATGGCGGCCGCTGGTGCGCACAAGAACGCCAGAACTGCTGCAATGGGCACCGCGCCGACGTGGTCGGCTACCTGGTGATCAGGTGTCGACCGAATGGCCAAGTCGGCCCTCACCTGGCGAGCACGGCGGCCAGGATCGGGATCCCGGCTGCCTCGATTCGTGCGGCCTGACCGCGTCCGTCCTTGATCGAGTCAGTCGACTTGGCCACAACGACGACGCCATCGTGGGGATCGGTCGCGACGACGTCGGCGAACGGCGTCGAGATGCCGATCAGGGCGATCCGGGATGACGACGCGTCGTCGCCAAGCTGCGGGATTGAGACCCGTGCAGATGCCAAGAGTTCGGTGGCGACCTCGCCGAGGGCGACGATGTGTGGCGCGTCGGCGTGTCGATTTCCCGAGCGCCGGATTGCGCCTGCGATGATGGCGGTGGCGTCGT
>CAXMZV010000160.1:0-8144 GCA_964199985.1 Candidatus Ilumatobacter isfjordensis
GACCCGTCAGATCGATTCGAACGGAAGTGAATTGGGCGCCGCCCGCGGCGGCAAGGCGGCGCCGATCAATGGCGGGCGCATGTCGCGTCGCCGTCCGTCGGGCATCTCGAGTGTGAAGTGGCCGCCCCCGTGGGGCTCGATACTCCAGTGCTGCTCGGGCAGGAGATGGTGGTGATACCAGCACAGCAACATGAGGTTGTCGGGCTCGGTCTCGCCACCATCGAGCCAGTGTGTGGCGTGGTGTGCGTCGCAACCCGCTGCGGGGACGTTGCAGCCGGGCCACCGGCATCCGTGGTCGCGGACGAGGAGGAGGTCGAACTGGACGTCTGAGATCAGGCGGCGCTTGCGGCCGTAGTCGATGATGTGCCCGGCCGGGTCGGCCAGGTAGCGGTGCATGTCGCAGTCACAGGCCAAGCGTCGGATTGTTTCGATCGGGACGATGGTGCGGCCACCACCGGTGTCGATCGAACCGCCACCGGTCTGCTCGGTGAGGTCGGTGATAGCGGCCGTACCGATGACGGTGGGCTTGTTGCGCTTCTGGCCGGGCTCGGGTGTGAACGACTGGAGGGTGATCTTGGCCATCTGGACGAGTGCGTCGTGCCGTCGCTGCGCTGCCGTGCGCGTCTCGTCGTCGGTGGGCCGTGACAGGGCGCGAATCGCTTCGTGCAGCAATCGGTAACCCTCGGTGTCCATCGTTCCGTCGAGACGGCCGACGCCGTCGAGGAGCTTGGACAGGTGGACCGAGCGCTGGTCGAAGCGCTCCTGGGCGGTGCGCTCTTCGCGGTCGGGGTCGACTTGCATCCGCCACGTGTCGAGCAGGAGGGCAAGATCCTTTGCCGGGAGCGACGTGGCCCAGCCGAGCAGCATTGCCTCGTCACGAGCGAACTCGTCGGTGATGCTCGGAGCCCACGCCTCAGTCAACAGGCGCAGGCCCGTCTCGGCGAGGTCGCCCGCGTGGAACGCCGCACGGATGAGCGGCATCTCGATGATTCGCTTGGCCATCGACAGCGTGAGGGTGCAGAGCCCGTAGCTCTCACGGGTGGCATCAACAAGCCAGGCGGCGGGGGAGCGGTAGCCGCCACCGAGGTACGCGCCGGAGTCGACCATGGCGCGGATCTCGTCGAGCTGGTTCGCTCGTGCTTGCCGCAACATCCGCGTCGTGGCGTCGACCGCAGACGTCGGATCGCTCGCCGCAGCAAACTCCGCTGCACACGCTTCGATCTCCAGTACCTCCATGGGTTCCACCATAGAGACGCGCTGTCACAGAGAGACGCGGCGCGCGAACGGTGTCCGCTCAGCCGCGGATTGCTGTGCTCAGCGGGCAGAGATTCCGCTCGGGCGTCACTCTTGAGGCAAGGTCAGAGCAAGCGCATCGGCCAGGGTGAATCGCCCTTCGTGCAGCGCAGAGCCGATGATTGCGCCTTCGACGCCGTGCTCGACCAGGCCCTGGAGCGCTTCGAGATCCGCCAGTTCGCTGACGCCCCCAGATGCCACCAGCGGGCGGTCGGTGGCTGCGCAGACCGCTCGAAGCAGGTCGAGGTTGGGGCCCTGGAGCATGCCGTCCTTGTTGACGTCCGTGACCACGTAACGAGCGCAGCCTTCGGCGTCGAGCCGTGCCACAACGTCGTAGAGGTCGCCGCCCTCACGAGTCCAGCCCCGAGCGGCCAGGGTGCGGCCGCGGATGTCGAGGCCGATAGCGACGCGGTCGCCGTGGGCCGTGATCGTCTGTGCGCACCACTCGGGCTGTTCGAGCGCAGCTGTGCTGATGTTGACCCGAGCCGGCCGACGATTACGGCGAGCAGTGCGCTGTTGCTGCCCCGGCCGAAGGCGGCGTCGATGTCAACGAGGTGGATCCACTCGGCCCCGATGTCCTGGTAGTTCAGCGCCACCTCGAGCGGATTGCCGAACACCTTCTCCGACCCCGCAGCACCCTGGACGAGTTGCACCGCCTGCCCGCCCATGACGTCGACTGCTGGCAGCAGCTCCAGATAGGCAGCCATTCGCCGCACCTTACTGTCGCCTCTCGGCGCTGTTGCGTGCGATTTCCGTCGGCATTTCACGTTCAGCGACGTGCAGCGCACAGATGACTCCCCGGTCATCGGCCCAGGTCAGGTGCGCGCTTGCCGGGCAACCGGCTGGCCTCTATCGGTCCGACTGACTACTGACGTGGAACTGCCGATTTCCGAGGGTTGGCGTCGGTTCATGGCGTACCAAGTGCTGGAAGCCATCAACTCAGAGGCCGCTGCAGCGTTGCTGGTCAACGCCGATCGGCGGGTCGTCTCGCGGAACTCCAGGTTGTTCCACGAGGGTGATCGATCCGACGACGCGTACCTCGTCCTTTCCGGCTTGATCAAGATGGTCAAGACTGCAACCGATGGCTCCGAGGCGATCCTCGCCATTCGTGGCGCCGGCGACGTTGTCGGCGAACTCAGTGCGATGGATGCGCGACCGCGGTTGGTCACCGCGACCGCGGCGACCGAGTCGCTCGTGGCACGAATCCGGCGCGACCGGCTCGTCGAGGTGATGCACGCACATCCTGATGTCACCTTCACGATGCTCGCCAACCTCAGCGCTCAGCTGCGCTCCGTCGCTGTGCAGATCTTCGCCCTTCGATCTGGCGATGCGACGACACTCGTGGCCCGTCGACTCTTTCTGCTCGCCTCCGACCCTGCGTTCGAGTCGCGGCGCTCCGAGGACGGGGGGACGATCGTGATCGACATGCCCGGCTCCCAGCAAGAGCTCGCCACGTGGGCTGGCGTCTCTCACCGGTCCGCCGTCGCTGTGCTCGGTCTGTTGCCCGACGACGGGATCGTCACGACGAATCGCGTGCAGCTCGGGGTGATCGATCTCGTCGGGTTGCGGTCGTGCGCTCGGGCCACTGTCGCAACGGAGCAGCACTGACCGGGATTTCCAGGCGGCGTGTCGGAGTTCATACCGATTGCACGCATTTTCGCGCAGATTTCTCGTGCTGACGCGTAGATGGTTGACAGAACGATGTCAACCACTACCACCCAGGAGTGTTCGCAATGTTCCCGATAGATGTCACCTCCGTCCACGCGATGCGCGAAGCCGAAGTGCATGTAGCGGCCCAGGGTCGAGCACATCACCGGGTGGTGCATCGAAGCAGAGCGGTGCGCCCGTGGCGGCGGCTTGTGCTGCTCACGGCGTCACTCCGCTCTCGCCTCCGTCCACATCGCGATACTGAAGCGGCGACGTTCGGTGCGTTGTCGGCCTCGCTCGAAGTGCTGAGGGGGTTGAGCGCCGAGCAACTCGTTGAACTCAACCGACACCTTTCCGTCAGCCGGGTGCCACCTGGCCAGTCCCTCGGTTGCGAGGGCGAACCCGTGCGCAACTTCGTGATCGTGATCGAGGGGCATGTCGGCGTGACGATCGACGGTATTCCTCATGCCGTGCTCGACGCCGGCACGCACTTCGGCGCGATCCCTCTGCTCGACAGGCCGAGCTCAATGCACCGAGCCACATTCACCACGATGACGCCGAGCCGAATCGCCGTGGCGAACCCGCGCGAGTTCCGAGAGATCCTTGATCTGTTCCCGCTGGTCGCACACCGGATCTACGCGATGACGCGGGTGCGGCGCGAGTTCCTGGCCGAACTGGCCAGAGAGCACCGAGCCGAGCCTTCCGAGCAGTCGACGAGCGACTTGACCGACTACCCCGCACACCTGCCGGTGTAAATGGCCGTCGCCCGCCCGGTCCGCCAGGCACGGTGCACGACGCACACGTGGCGCAGGGCTCGGTCAGCTCAGATCGAGATGGAAGGTGCCCGACTCGTTGATATTGGAGTCGGTCAGGAAAAAGAGCGCGAGATCTTGGCTGCCATCGCCGTCGGCGACACGTTCGAAGCGGAGGCGGAACTGTGCGCTCTGCGAAGCGCTCTCCAGCGCCGCAGTGACTGCATCGGTGACGTCACATTCGAGTCGCTCCGCTCCGACACGTTCGCAGTCGACAGCCGGGCCGTCGGCGGCCAGGTCGAAGAGCTGGGGTCCAAAGCCGTCGTAAGTGACGGGCTCGGCGAGCAGGGTTCCGAGGTCCTCGAATGGATTTCCGGCAACGCTCATCAGGTCCGACGACAACACCGCCCGTGCCGGTGCACTGCCGCTGCTCGGTAGCGCGAAGCTCAGCCACAGCTGAACGCCGTCGTCGTCGGGGAAGCCCGCATTGAGGTTGTCGCCGACGAACAGACCGGTCCCGCTCCCGGCGAAGCCACGCGGAGTGTGACCCTCCATCGACCCGCCCTCGTTCGGGATCGGCTCACCGATGGCCGACGGAGCGGTGGACGCATCTGGTCTCGTCGCTGAGTCGGATGCGCACGCGCTCGCAACGAGACAGAGGGCGAGCGGCCATCTAGCGAACGCCATCAACGATCCCTTGCGCTCCGTATCGGGCGACAGCCTGTTCGACGTCGGTCAGCAGCTCTCCGTTTGTCCCTGAGTACATCAGCCGAGTCTGGTCGAAGAGCTCGTGATGCAGCCCGAAGATGTGGCCGATCTCGTGGCTCGAGACTCGGCGATCGTTGACGGACGGCTCGTCGACGACGAAGAACACTCGGCTGGTGATCGGCGTGAAGCCGTTGACGCCTGTCGCTTCTCGGACGTAGAAACCGTTGATGTCACCTATCTCGGGGATGTCGAAGGTTCGGCCGACTCCGGCGAAGAACGCATCGGTGCCGCCGGTGGTGGCGATTTCATCGAGGACGTCGGTGGGCATGTCGATCTCGATGACGTGGACGGGGTCGAAGAGGACGTCGGCCTGGGCCCACAGCGGTGCGATGTCCGCGGCGATCGCCTCGACGTCAGCGACCGAACGTTGCGTGCCGAGACTGGAATCGGCGTCTGCGTCGGACACGACGTAGAGCGACAGCGAGACGATGATCGGCTCTCTCTCCGGCTCGGAATCAGTGGCGAGTGCCGTGTCGGCGACCGTTGTCGCCGCAGCTGTCTCCAAGGGCGGCGCACTCTCGCCAGGAGCAGCGGCACCCGGGCTGCTCGAGCACGCGGCAAGCGTCAAGAGGATCGCGAGCAGACGCATGTGAGTCGAGGGTATGCCCCACGACTGCAGGGCGATGATGAACATTCTCGGTCCACCGATGGACGGGCCGGGTGGGTCCGTCGGCACCTCGAAGCTCTCACAACAGAGCTCAGTATCGATGCTCGGTGCGCGAGTAACCACCGAACACCGCCCGACTGGTCGTAGAGTGCAGATATCGCACGTCAGTAGGGCGTGTTCGAAGCGAAAGAGAACCAATGCAAGGCACCGTCAAATTTTTCAACAGCGAGAAGGGCTTCGGCTTCATCTCACGCGAGGGTGGGGAGGACGTGTTCGTCCATCACTCCAACATCTCCGGAGAGGGCTACAAGTCCCTCGACGAAGGTCAGAGCGTCGAATTCGACATCGGCCAAGGCCGTAAGGGCGACGAAGCTCAGAACGTCCGAGCACTCTGAACACCACGCTCTAAACAGCGCCGCCGACCTGCGAGGGTCGGCGGCGTTGTGCGTTTTCGGCTGCGACCCGCGGCCTGGCAACGACGCCAGGGAACCACAAAGGTCCTGGTGCTCATCACCCTGTTCTTGAGCCGCTCGTCCTGGTGAGTGTCGCCCGTATTGCCCGCCAGCGACCCCTGTGTTCCACTGTTCCAGGCTGCGAAGCGTGCCGGCGTGACGCCTTGGTATTCGCTGAGCTGGCTGGTTGGACATCAGAAGCGATGCCACGCAACGACAGATTTGCGTGAGGCGGAATCGATGACTCGCGCCGTGCCGGAGGAGCTGGCCACGGTGGTTGGCGCGGTCGCCTTTGTGAACACCGACCTTGAGACGGACTAAGTTCGAGTATCGCGCTTGTCCACCTAACTCCATCGGGTGGGGAGATCAAGTGACGTATCAAAGGAGAAGGCATGACGACTCGCAGGAAGAACCGAACCTCATGGTTCCTGATCGCTCCCCTGGCCGGCGCGGCGCTGATCACCGCAACGGTTGGCACCAGTGCCTCGGCTGGCAAGGGCAACAACAACACGCCGCCCGGCAATCCCGACCCTCCGGGTCAACTCATCGACGTCCAGCTCCTGGCGTTCAACGACTACCACGGCCATGTGGAGGCGAACACGCCTGGCAACATCCTCGATCAGCCAGCTGGCGGGGGCGAGTACCTCTCGGCGAAGCTCAGCGAACTGCGTGAGGGCAACAAGTACAGCCTGACCGTGGCGGCCGGTGACCTGATCGGCGGATCGCCGGCGTTCTCCGGACTGTTCCACGACGAGCCGTCGGTCGAGACGCTCAACGCGATGGACCTCGACATCTCCGGTGTCGGCAACCACGAGTTCGACGAAGGCGTCGATGAACTCCTCCGCATGCAGAACGGTGGATGTCACCCGGACGATGGCTGCTACTTCCCGGACGAGCCGTACCCCGGCGCTGATTTCCAGTGGCTCGCCGCCAATGTCGTCAACGACGCGGGCGAAACGCCGTTGCCGCCGTACGAGATCAAGCGGATCAAGAACGTCAAGGTCGGCTTCATCGGCATGACGCTTGAGGCGACCGACACCCTCGTCGCTGCCGCTGGCATCGAGGGCTGGAACTTCCTCGATGAGGCCGAGACGGCGAACGCGCTCGTCCCCGAACTGCAGGCACAAGGGGTCGAAGCGATCGTCGTGCTGCTGCACGAAGGTGGATCGCAGACGCCGCCTCCCGGTGCCGTGGACGCATGTGTCGGCATCTCCGGCCCGGTCGTCGCGATCAACGACGCGCTCGACCCGGCGATCGACGTGATGATCACCGGCCACACCCACCTGCCGTACAACTGCCTGCTCGACGATTCAGCTGGGGACCCGCGCATCGTCACGAGCGCGTATTCCTTCGGCCGGGTCGTGAGCGATGTGAGCCTGGTCCTCGACAAGCGGACCAAGGACGTCCGCCGCGACCTGAGCACCGCCAGCAACCACGCGGTCATCCAGGCCGACCTGACGCCCGATCCGGCGATCACGTCGATCATCGAGAAGTGGCAGCCGCTGTTCGACGAGTCCGGCAACACCCCGATCGGGACGATCACCGCTGACATCCTGCGCGGGGGCACCCCGCCCGGATCGGATCGTGGAGTTGAGTCGGCTGCGGGGAACCTGGTCGCCGACGCCCAGCTGTGGGCGACGTCGTCGTTCTTCGCCGACGTGGCGTTCATGAATCCAGGTGGCGTGCGGTCCGATCTGCTGTACGCGCAGTCGGGAACCGAGGGCGACGGCGTCGTCACCTTCGGCGAGGCATTCACGTTCCAGCCGTTCGGCAACACGCTCAGGACGTTCGAGATGACTGGTGCGCAAATCGTGTCGGCGCTCGAAGAGCAGTGCCAGCCGATCGGGTCGAGCCGGCCGTTCCTGCACCTCGGAGTGTCGGAGGGGTTCACGTATGACCTGGCCACGACAATCGTGGCCGGCGATTGCACGTCAGTCACCATCAGCAACGTCGAGCTGAACGGGCTACCGCTGGGTCCGACTGCGACCTACCGGGTCACGGTCAACAGCTTCCTGTCCGACGGCGGCGACAACTTCGAGACGTTCGGCACCATCACGTCGCCGAAGCTCGACGGCGGTGAGGATCTGCAGGCGCTGAGCAACTATCTCGGCACGTTCAGCCCGGTCGCTCCGCCACCGACCGATCGGGTCACCGAAGCCCCCTGAGCCGCGACACTTCCTGCTCCGGACTGCGCTTGCGCGGTCCGGAGCAGGACCGGTGACTCCGGTCGGCACGGGTGGGGCAGTCTCGCCAGACGGTGTCTTCACCGTGGCCCATGGAGACGTTGCTCATCACCAACTTCGACAGTGACTGCGGACGTGATGACATCTTTCAGGAAACCGGCGATGTTGGGTATCGCCAAGACGAACCCGGACGATGGGCTCCGCGGGCGGGCCACCGGCTGATCCCGCCGACTTCCCGGGTGGATCGCTCGAGCTCGGTTGGCGTGATGGACGAAGTCCTCGCGCAGGCAGCGAGCACCTCACACTTTCGACGAACCCCTGGTGGGACCGCCGAGTCGCGGTGCCCTCGCGCCCCACGAGTCGCCAAGCCATTCGTGGAAGCTGATCTCGCCCTGGGTGGTGGGTGCGGTGAAGTCGGGTGCGGTGTGGCGGTTTGTAAACC
>CAXMZV010000161.1:0-8108 GCA_964199985.1 Candidatus Ilumatobacter isfjordensis
CCGCCGGATCGTTCGTGAAGAGATCGTCTATAAGCTTTTTTATGATGGCTCGGTTCGCAACACCCGGGATTTTAGAGAATTCATTCAAGACTCTGATAAAGAGCTGTTTTTCGTCAAGTACAATGGCAAAGAGGTGGGGTTTTTCTGGCTGAACCACTTCCGGCAGAAGTCGTTTTTTATCAACTACTGTCTATACAGAATTCATCGGCGAGACAGCCTTAACGATCAGCAGGGTTTGTATCGATCATATCTTCAAGCGCACCAACTCCAATGGCGAGTTTCTTGTCGATGTGCTCTTGGGCTTGACCCCGGCCAACAACAAGCTGGCTGTGAATTTCCTGCTCAAAAATGATATGACTATTTTAGGGAAAGTACCGGGGTTTCTCTACGATTCCATTGAAGATCAGACAGTGGACGGCATCTTTTCCTACCGGCAGCGGATCAAAAAAGCCGGCTTCAAAATACCGTCAATATTTTTGATCTGAATCATTATCGCAGCAGCTCCTTCACCTGCGGCCGGATGTCGTAGGCGGACACGACTGCACCCAACCGCTTGGCGGTCGCGATCGCTTGCAGGCCCGCAACGCCGGCGCCGAGCACCAGCAGCTTGACAGGTGGCATCGTGCCCGCCGCCGTCATCATCAGCGGGAAGATACGAGGCGTCGCGACCGCGGCCAGCAACACCGCGTGGTAGCCAGCCGCCGATGCCTGCGACGACAACGCATCCATGCTCTGAGCGAGGGTGGTACGCGGGATCTCCTCCATTGCGAACGCCGTGATGCGTCGCGCTGCGAGCTCTCGCACCAAGTCGCCAGACCCGAACGGGTCGAGGAACCCGACCAACGCCGATCCCTCGGGGAACGTCGCAGCACTGTCCGTCGACGGCGGGCCGACGACGACGATCAGCTCCGACTCGGACGAAGACGTCTCGACGATCTCGGCGCCAGCGTCGCGGTACGAGCGGTCCTCGAAGCTTGCCTGCTCGCCGGCTCCGGTCTCGACCTCGACCACGTGCCCTGCACCGACCAAGCGGCCGACGACGGCCGGCGTGAGCGCGACTCGTCGCTCGCTCGTTTCTCTCGGTACTGCGATCCGCATTGCCTCCAATTCTGCCGGGCTCGCGTGCCGATCCACAAAACCGGGACTGGAGACCCTCGGCGCCAACTGCGCATCGGTGATCATGTTCAACAGCTGCCGACGGTTGCCGACGCTGTGGGCCCGCCGCAACCACAAGGTGTCATCGCGGGAAAGGACTTCGAAATCAGGGTCAGCAGGCGGGATCTGGCGCACGTTCTCCGCCCGGTTCAACTTGCGCTTCTGGTCCGCAACTTTCGTGTGCGGCGAATGTCGGCTCAGCCGTCGATCTCGAGCAGCACTTCGTTGCGGCGGAGGAACCACGGCTTCCAGGGCGGGTCGTAGCGGGCCCACACCGGTTCTCCCACCCTTGTGAGGCCGGCCCTTTCGAGTGTCTCGGACAGTTGCCGGAGGTGTTGCTCGTAGCCGCTCTGTGACCATCGGCCGCTGTAGCCGATCGCCGCGAGCCGTCGTTCACCAACCTCGTGGATCGTGACCTGAGCGTCCTTCGGGGTCGGTAACGAGTCGGCGTTGTAGCTGCTCGGCATCATGAAGCGGACACGAAACTCGTCGCCGTTCCGCTCTTGGGTGACCGGTGTCGTCATGGAGATCTTCGTGCTCTCGCCGCTCTCCGCCTCGTTGTGACCGAAGATGTAGCGCGCAAGCACGCGGAAGCCGCTGTTCCCTGCGCCCTCCATCGAACCGCTGACGGTCGTCTCTGCCATCAGGTACGGCGCGTACCGTCGGATCTCGATCCCGTCGATCCGTTCCTCGACCTCATACTCGGGGCTTTCGTATGCCATGGACCCAGTCTGGCCGGGCGGACTACTTCTGGTCATGGCACCATCCTCCACCGCTGCCCGTTGTCGCTACCGCAGTCTCGCGGAGTGAATTGGAGTCGGACCAGCGCTGCACAGTGCTCTCCATAAACGAGATCGCCCAGCATCTCGGCGAGGTAGCGGCCGATGTCACCGAGATGGTGTACCAACGCCACCAGGGGCAATTCAGCTCCGGAGGTACGAAGCTCCGTTCACGTCCACGATCGAGCCCGTTGTCGACTCCGAGCCCGGGCTGGCGAGGAACGCCACGACCCGCGCTATCTCAGCAGCGGATGCGGCGCGTCCCATCGGACTCTGCGCCTTGATCGCCTCGCCCCCGGGCCCGTCCAGGTAGGGGGAAGCCATATCCGTCTCCACGAAGCCGGGGGCAACCGCCGTCACGTAGATGCCGTGCGGCGCGAGCGCGACAGCCATCGACTGGCTGAGGCTGTTCAGGCCCGCCTTGCTCGCACCGTACGCGGCATGTTCGGGCTCTCCACGGAACGCGCCGCGGGAGGTCACGTTCACGATTCGCCCGCCACCCCGTTCGACCATATGTGGCACAACGGCGTGGATCAGATCGGCGGGACCGAGCAGGTTGGTGGCGAGCGTTCGCGTCCAACTCGTTTCCCACTCCTCAGGCGAACTCGTGAGCACTGGATGCGCCTCATAGATGCCGGCATTGTTCACGAGTACGTCGATCTGCCCGAGCCGTTCGATCGTTGACTCGATCAGGCCGCGCGCTCCGCCCGCGCCGAGGTCGGCCGGTAGGGCGACATGACCGCCCCGGGGAAGGATGTCGACCACCTTGCGGGCTGCGGCTTCATTGGTCGCGTAGTGAACAGCGACGAAAGCTCCGCGCCGCCCGAACTCCTCGCACGTCGCTCGGCCGATCCCCCGCGATCCGCCGGTCACCAGCACGCATTGCCCTTCGAAGTCGCCCATTGAGCGGACGATAGCCGCGCTAGGTCAGCTGCTCGACAGCACCGCGCAGCACGTGCTCGGGCTGCGCGCCGATCACCGTGTCGACGACCGCGCCGTCGCGCAAGAACACGAGCATCGGGATACTCGACGCGCTAAATCGCTGCGAGATCGCCGGGGAACCGTCGACGTTCACCTTCACGACCTTCAACGAACCGGCGAAGTCGCGAGCCAGCTTCTCGAGGATCGGCGCCACCATCCGGCACGGGCCGCACCACGGCGCCCACAGGTCGACGAGGACGAGGCGCGACGTGTCGACCACCTGAGCGAAGTCGGCATCGGTTGCATCGACCAGCCATGGGAGGTCGGTCTGACACTTCGCGCAGGTCGGTTTCCCCGACGACACGGCCGGCACGCGATTCTTCGCACCGCACGATGGACAGGGCGCCACATTTGCTGCCATGCCTCCACGATACGGGTGTCAGCCCGCCTGACGCTCCGCTGTCGGTACCGTCGGAACGATGAGGATCCTTTTCACAGGCGGCAGCGGCAAGGCGGGGCGCCACGCGATCGAGCATCTCGTCGAATGCGGGCACCAGGTCACCAATGTCGACCTCGTTCCCGCCGGTATCGCAGGCGTGCCCGACCTGCGCGTCGACCTCACCGACGCGGGTCAGGTGTTCAACGCGCTGTCCGCATACGCCCGCCACGAGGAACTCGAACCCGGTACCGGAGTCCCACGGTACGACGCCGTCGTCCACTTCGCCGCTGTGCCGGCCATCCTCATCCGACCGGACAACGAGACATTCCGGGTGAACGCGCTCAGCACCTACAACGTGATCGACGCTGCGGTGAAGCTCGGGATCCCGAAAGTTGTGTTCGCGAGTTCGGAGACCACGTACGGCGTGTGTTTCGCCGACGGCGAGGTGCGGCCGGAGTACATCCCGGTCGACGAGGACCATCCCACCGTCCCTGAAGACAGCTATGCGATGTCGAAGGTGGTCAACGAAGCGACCGCCAGGTCGTTCCAGGCCCGTTCAGGCATCGACATCTACGGGCTGCGGATCAACAACGTCATCGAGCCCCACGAGTACGAGACGAAGTTTCCGGCGTTCGTGGCCGACCCTGCGCTGCGGCGTCGGAACATCTTCGCCTACATCGACGCACGCGACCTCGGCCACATGGTCGACTGCTGTCTGGGCACCGATGGTCTCGGCTACGAGGTCTTCAACGTGGCGAACGACGACACCTCAGTCGGAATCACGAGCGCGGAGGTTTCCGACCGCTTCTACGCGGGGGTGCCGAAACGACGCGACCTCGGTGAATACGGAACCTTCTACGCGAACGACAAGGCGAAACGCCTGGTGGGGTTCGCGCCGCGTCACTCGTGGCGGACCGCAATCGGCTCGCCGAGGTCGTCTGAGGCGCCGGACACGGCCGGTACGCCCCACTCCGGCTCGTAGCCGAACACGTCGCGGGCCGATGTCGAGCCGAAGCGGTCGTCGAGCACCTCGACATGGTCGAGAGAGATCAGTGCGGGATGGTTCACGCCGCAGGCCCGACTCAGTGCCAACAGATCCTTGCGGAGGGTGATGACGTAGTTGGCGAGCCGAGCGGACTTGAGCTGTGGGTCGAGGCCATGGACCAGCCACGGGTTCTGGGTAGCGACACCGGTTGGGCACTGGCCGGTGTGGCAGCGCTGGGCTTGGATGCAGCCGATTGCCATCATCGCCTCTCGGGCGACGTTGACCATGTCGCACCCGAGGCCGAACGCGATCGTCGACTCGTGGGGGAAGCCGAGCTTGCCGGAGCCGATGAACACGACCTGGTCGGCGATGCCGCGCTCGGCGAACTCGCGGTAGACCCGACTGAACCCGATTTTGAACGGGAGCGCGACTTGGTCGGTGAACACGAGTGGTCCGGCGCCCGTGCCACCTTCGCCGCCGTCGATCGTGATGAAGTCGACGCCGCGTTCTCCCGACAACATCGCTTCGGCCAGCTCCGACCACACCGACGACTCGCCGATTGCCGACTTGATGCCGACCGGGAGTCCGGTGGCGTCGGCGATCCGTTCGACGAACTCGAGCAGCGAGTCGACGTCGTCGAACTCGGGATGCGCCGCCGGGCTGATGCAGTCACGTCGCTGTGGAACCCCGCGGATCCGGCTGATCTCAGGGGTGATTTTGGATGCCGGGAGCACGCCACCGAGGCCAGGCTTGGCACCCTGGCTCAGTTTGATCTCGATCGCCCGCACCGGGTTCGCTGCGGCGGTGGCACACAGCCGGTCGAGGTCGAATCGCCCGTCGGCGTCGCGTGCTCCGAAGTAGCCACTTCCGAGTTGCCAGATCAGGTCACCGCCCTGCTGGTGGTGGGCAGAGATGCCACCTTCACCGGTGTTGTGGAGGCAACCGGCGATTTTCGCGCCCTGGTTGAGGGCCGAGATCGCGTTGGACGACAGCGCCCCGAAACTCATGGCTGACACGTTGATCACCGATGTGGGCCGGAAGGCCTTCGCCCGTCCGCGCGCTCCGCCGAGCACCTTCGCGACCGGGATCTGGAAGAGATCGTCAGAGTTCGCGTCGCCAGCAACCGGCGCGGGTAACGGGAACGGCGAGTGCTTGATGATGAAGAAGTTGGGTGAGCTCTCGAGGTCCTTGCTCGTGCCGAACGCGAAGTAGTTGTTCTCCCGTTTCGACGACGCGTAGATCCATCGACGCTGCTCCCGGTTGAAGGGGCGCTCTTCGGTGTTGCTCGTGAAGATGTACTGACGCAACTCCGGACCGACCTCTTCGAGCATGTATCGGGCGTGGCCGAGCAGCGGAAAGTTTCGCAGGATCGCGTGACGTCGTTGCGTGAGGTCGTGGATCGTGACCGCAGCTGTCGCCGCAGCCGCCACAGCCGTTGTTGTACGCAGCCACCGACCCATGTTTCGACCGTACGACCGCGCCCGCGGTAGAGGGAAGGGACTTCGGACCCGGCCTCGAAAGTTCGTAGGGTGGGGTCATGAGTCGGATCTATGCAGACGCAGACCAGTTGACCGATGTCTACGCCGCAATGTTCGAGCGTGTCGCCGACGACGACTCGATCGACGAACTCGTCGAACAGCAAATGGTGATCAACTTCCGACTCAACGATCCCGAAGCCGACATCTGGGTCGACGGTCGATCACGCCCGGTCGTCACGACCTTTGAGCCGATCGACGTCGATGCCACACTCACCGCACACCTCAGTGCTGACTCGATGCACGAACTGCTCCTCGGCACGCTGCCACTCGGCCGAGCGCTGCTCTTCCGCAAGCTCAAGGTCTCGGGCTCGAAGTCGCAGGCGATGAAGCTCGAGACGCTGCTGCATGCGTGCCAGTCGACCTACCCGGACATCGCTGCCGAACGGCTCGGCACCTGACCGAGGTCCTTCGGACGCCGAGCTGCAAGAATCAGACCCATGCCCTCAATCGTGTTGCTCTGTACTGACGGTTCGGACGTGTCGATCGACGACCTTCGCGCGGCAGTGCCCCTGCTGGCGCCCGCCGACCGGACGATTGTCGTCACCGTCGAGTCGACGGTGGACGCTGACACGATCACCGGCACCGGCTTCACATCGGAGGAATCGGCACCCGATCTCGCCGAACAGATCGAGACCAGTGGTGACCGCCGAGCGAAACACATCCTCGACACCACGGTCGCACCTCTCGGCCTCGACGATGTCGAACTGATGGCCATCGTCGGCCGACCCGGCCGCGCCATCTGCGAGCTCGCCGAATCGTTGCCCGCCAGTGTTGTCGTGATCGGGACCAGCGGCCGCAGCGGTCTTCGCCGAGCGGTGATGGGATCAACATCCGACCACGTCATCCGGCACGCGCCGTGCCCGGTGCTCGTGCAGGGCGTCGGCCAGCACTGAGCCCTCGATGATGCGCTCGCTGCTCCTCGTGCCCGATCGTTCTTGTCGAAACGTGTGTCGATGTCAACCCCGACCGTGAACCCGGAAGTTCGGCGACCCGGTGTCATCAACTTCATCGCTGCCATCCTCTATATCCAGGCGGCCATGGCCGTGACCGCGACGCTCTCGATGACGATCTGGCGCGGACCGATCCTCGACTTTCTGGAGAAGGAGAAGTCGCCGCTGTCCAGCGGAGCGTTCACCGGCACGATCGTCGCTGAAGCCGTCTCGGCGGTCCTGCTGTTCCTCGTTGCGAGCGGCCTGATGCGCGGCAGCAAGGGGATCCGCCTGCTCGCCGCGATCATCCAGGGCCTGATGATGGCTTTTGCCATGTACATCCTCGTCGCCCACCACGTCGGTGGGTACATGTATCGAGCAGTGTTCTCCCTGTTCGTCGGTGTCTTCGTGCTCTGGGCGCTCTACGCCAACAACGAATCCGACGAGTTCTTCGAGTCCGAGTGGCCCTGAGCCCGTCGGCCGGATACATCCGAGTGCCCGGTCGGCACCGAACACTCAACAACGACCTCACTACGTCGACCGCTACGGTCCAGCGTTCCGGTTCACCTCAGCACTGACCTCCCTCTCATGTTTCTCGCACTCAAAGAAATGGCACGAGCCAAGACCCGCTTCGGGCTGCTCGTCGCGGCGATCGCCCTGCTCGTGTTCCTGATCTTGTTCCAGCAGTCGCTGCAGAACGGCTTGATCACCGGCTTTGTCGGCGCGATCAGGAACCAGAATGCTCCCGCCCTCGTCTACTGGTTCCTGATCGCGCCGACAAAGCCGGTGATCAAGCCGTTCTGCAGCGACTGCTGGGATTGCCCAATGCCGGCAAATCCACCTTCATCCGGGCTGTGTCGTCGGCCACGCCCAAGGTAGCGGATTATCCCTTTACCACCCTGATACCCAACCTCGGTGTGGTAAAGGTCGAGGCGCATCGCAGCTTCGTGGTGGCGGACATTCCCGGCCTGATCGAGGGGGCTTCGGAGGGCGCCGGCCTGGGCATCCGCTTCCTCAAGCACCTGACCCGCAACCGCATCCTGTTGCACCTGGTAGATATGGCGCCTTTTGATGACAGCGACCCGGCCGAGGCAGCGCTGTCTATTGTTAGTGAACTGGAGCGGTTCAGCCCCACCCTGGCCGGGCGCGAGCGCTGGCTGGTGCTCAACAAGAGCGACCTGCTGGACAAGGAAACCTTTGCCCAGCGGCGCCAGACAGTGCTGGATGCCCTCGACTGGCAGGGCAGGGTATATGAAATTGCGGCAATTAACGGTGGTGGCACGGGTCGGCTTTGCGGTGAACTGATGACCCGGCTGGAGGAACGCATTGCCCTGGAGCAGGCGGATCCGGAATTGGCAGAGG
>CAXMZV010000162.1:0-8090 GCA_964199985.1 Candidatus Ilumatobacter isfjordensis
CGAGCACCACGATCAGCGACAACGCAGCCAAGAGCGGGGGCGGTATCTACAACTCGGGAACGGTCACGGTCACCAACTCAACAATTCTGGGGAACACGGTCGCAAAGACAGGCGGCGGCATCTACAACCGAGCCTCAGCAACGATTACCGGCACCACCATCAGTGGCAACACCGCCCAGAATGCTGGCGGCGTCTACAGTCGACTCGCCGACCTTGCGGTGTCCGGTTCGTCGATCCGTGACAACAGCGCCTTCATCAACGGCGGCGGCATCTACCTGTCAGATGGGCAGTTTTCGCTCGTGCACAACACGGTCGACCGGAACGCCGCGGGCAAGAACGGTGGCGGCCTCTATAGCTTCGCCGCGACGGGAACCGTCACCAGCACCACGTTCGATCACAACACCGCCGGGAATTCGGGAGGCGGACTCCACTCTGAGCCGCAGGCGCCGACGTGGATCGCGAACAGTACCTTCAGCGACAATGCCGCCTCACAAGGCGGTGGAATCTCAGGCTTTGGCGCCACGTCGATCACCAACTCCACCGTGACCGGCAACACCGCCGACGGCAGTGGCGGCGGTGTCTTCGGTCGGTTGCTGACTGTCGTCCGAGGGACGATCACCGACAATGCTGCTCCGAACGGTGCCGGGGTTTTCGCCTCGTCGAACCTGGAGATCGCGGGGTCGATCGTGAGTGGCAACATCGATGGTGCCGATGTCGAACGCGCCTCAGCATTGGGCGCGGTGCTGGTGTCTGGCGGGTTCAACGTGATCGGCAGGCTCGCCGGATCCATCGACACGTTTTCCAAGCCTGGTGACGTCACCGGTGTGGTTGATCCGTTGCTGCGTCCGTTGGCCGACAACGGTGGCCCGACACTGACCCATGCCCCGTTGGCCGAGTCGCTTGCGGTCGATCGGATCACGGGCACCGCCGCTGGCGACCCGACCACTGATCAACGTGGAGTGGCACGGCCGCAGGGACCGTTCCCGGATGCTGGCGCGATCGAGGTCCGGCCACCGGTGGTCACATCCCTGGAGCCGGCTCGATACGCCGATTCACGTGACGAAACCACGTTTGACGGGTTGTTCCGCAAGACCGGACAGAGGCCAGGTGGCACCATTTGGGAGATCGACGTCGCCGGTCGTGGGCTGGTCCCTGCTGCCGCTGCCGCAGTAGTCGTCAACGTCACGCTCGTCAACGGCGCGGGCCCCGGATTCGCGACGGTCTACCCATGCACGCCCACGGTCCCGAAGACGTCGTCGGTGAACTACGGGGCTGGCACGATCGAACCGAATGAGGTGATCGCGAAGTTGTCGCCCGCCGGCACGTTGTGTGTGTTCACTCAGACGACGGCTGACGTGGTCGTCGATGTCGTCGGACACATCACCGTTTCGCCGTATGTGGCGCTCGAGCCGAGTCGGTATGCGGACTCGCGTAATGAGCCGACGTTTGACAACACTTTCCGCAACACCGGGCCCCGGCGCGCCGGGACAGTGTGGATGATCGACATCGCGGGTCGCGGAGCGGTTCCGGCTGCGGCGACGACAGCGGTCGTCAATGTGACCGTCGCCGGAGCGAGCGCTCCGGGGTTTGGCACCGTCTATCCCTGCACGCCAGATGTGCCCGCCGCTTCCTCGTTGAACTACGGGCCGGGAGTCATCGTCGCCAACGAATTGGTGGCCGAGCTTGGCGAGGACGGGGCGTTATGTGTCTTTACTCAGACCGACGTCGATGTCATCGTTGACGTCGTCGGCTACCTCGAAACCAACAGCTCGTTGACCTCGATCAACCCGACCCGCTACGCGGACTCACGCAACGAATCCACCTTCGACAACACCTTCCGCAACACTGGCCGGCGAGGAGCCAACACCGTCTGGGAGATCCAAGTTGCAGGTCGTGGTGATGTCCCAGCGAACGCGACGACCGTCATCGCGAACCTGACTGTCACCGAGGGTGGTGGACCGGGCTTCGCGACGGTCTATCCGTGCACGCCAACGGTTCCAACGGCCTCATCGCTCAACTACGACACCAACACCACCCGGCCGAACGAACTGATCGTCAAGCTGTCGCCGACCGGCACGATCTGCATCTACACCCACGCTGCCACCCATCTCCTCGTCGACATCACCAGCCACGATCTGATCTGAACGTTGGGGTCCGGCGCTTGGTATCATTGGCGGTTGCGATTTTGCTGGCTTCGCGCCGTCACGGTCGCTGACCTATCCATTCATCTCAAGATCCGTATCCGAAATGAGCAATTCCTTGTCCGACACGACTACCACACCCGCCGCCGAAGCTGAAGAAACAGCAATCGAAGAGAACCCCGAAGCCACGCCGGCAGCCGCCGCTGACACTGGGTTCGGCACCTTCGACGACGAGGGCAACTACACACCTCGCGAGATCACCTCCGACGACCTCGGCATGTCCTTCGCTGACGCGATCGACGGCACCATGGTCGAGATCAAAGAGGGGATGATGGTCAACGGCACCGTCGTCAAGATCGACAAGGACGAAGTCCTCCTCGACATCGGCTACAAGAGCGAAGGTGTCATCCCGAGCCGCGAGCTCAGCATCCGCAACGACGTCGACCCGTCAGAAGTCGTCTCGATGGGCGAAGCCGTCGAAGCACTCGTGCTCACGATGGAAGACAAGGAAGGTCGTCTCCTTCTCTCGAAGAAGCGTGCGCAGTACGAGCGTGCCTGGGGCGACATCGAAGCTAAGAAGGAAGCCGACGAAGTCGTTTCCGGTCCGGTCATCGAAGTCGTCAAGGGCGGCCTCATCGTCGACATCGGCCTGCGTGGCTTCCTGCCCGCATCGCTCGTCGAGCTCCGCCGTGTCCGTGACCTCGCTCCGTACATCGGCACGCAGGTCCACGCCAAGATCATCGAGCTGGACAAGAACCGCAACAACGTCGTCCTCTCTCGTCGGGCCTACCTCGAAGAGAATCAGAAAGAGACTCGCGACCAGTTCCTCACCAACCTCAAGGTCGGCGAGGTCCGCGAGGGCACAGTGTCCAGCGTCGTGTCGTTCGGTGCATTCGTCGACCTCGGCGGCATGGACGGACTCATCCACGTGTCCGAGCTTTCTTGGAAGCACGTCGATCACCCCGGCTCCGTCGTCACCGTTGGCGATCCGGTCAAGGTGCAGGTCCTCGACGTCGACTTCAGCCGCGAGCGCATCAGCCTCTCGCTGAAGGCAACACAGCAGGATCCGTGGCAAGAATTCGCCGAAGGTCACCAGGTCGGACAGCTCGTCTACGGCCGAGTCACCAAGCTGGTCCAGTTCGGTGCATTCGTCCAGGTCGGCGACGGCATCGAAGGCCTCGTGCACATCTCGGAAATGTCGGCACACCATGTCGACAGTCCCGAACAGGTCGTCACGCCGGGCGAAGAGCTGTGGGTGAAGATCATCGATCTCGATCTCGCACGTCGTCGCATCAGCCTCTCGATCAAGCAGGCTGCCGAAGGTGGCGAGCTCGCTGCTGAGTACCGCGAGCACTTCGAGGTCGACACCGAGGGCAACTACGTCCAGGGTGAGGCATCGGCTGAGGCCGAAGCCGCATGGACCGAGTACTACGGCGAAGGTGGCGAAGGCGAAGGCGAAGTCGCCGCAGCCCTGGCAGCTGCAGGTGGCGCAGTGCCCGAAGAAGCAGCAGCTGAAGAGGCTCCGGCCGAAGCTGCAGCCGAAGAGGCACCCGCTGAAGCAGCAGCTGAAGAGGCTCCGGCCGAAGCAGCAGCTGAAGAAGCACCGGCCGAAGCAGCAGCTGAAGAAGCACCGGCAGTCGAAGAGGCAGCCGCTGAGGAGCCTGCCTCAGAGTGATCTGATGCGCTCCGGCGCAGCAAGTCTGAAGTGAATGATGCCCGGCTCGTCTGAGTCGGGCATCATTCGTTTTCGTGATCGTTGTTGGATTGACAGGTGGTATCGGAGCAGGCAAGTCGACAGTGTCAAAGCTGCTCGCTGAGCGAGGGGCGGCGATCGTCGATGCCGACGAGATCGCTCGGGATCTGCAGCGCCCGGGTACACCGGTCGTTGCAGCGATGGTGGAGCGCTTCGGTGATCACATCATCGCCGAGGAGGACGGCTCCCTCCTCCGGGCCGAGGTTGCCAAGATCGTCTTCAGCGATGAGCAGGCGCTGAAGGACCTGAATGGCATCGTGCATCCGGCAATGCAGGCCGAGATCCAGCGACAAATCGATCTCAACGCGGACACGGATCGTGTGGTGGTCCTCGACTTCCCGCTGCTTGGTGAGAATCCGCGCAAGGGGATGGCCGCAACGATCGTCGTCGACATTCCCTACGACCTTGCCGTTGCACGCGTCGTTGAGTATCGAGGAATGGACGAAGACGATGCTCAGAACCGGATCAACAGCCAGATCAGTCGTGAGGAGCGGCTCGAGCGCGCCACCCACGTGGTCGACAACTCAGGGACGTTCGACAGCCTCGCAACTCAGGTCGACGAGCTGTGGGCCGCGGTCGTCGAGCTCCCCCACGTGGCATCCGCCGAGACGGACCCCGAGTAGCCGTCAATTCAGCGGACGGAGGGCGATGTCGGCGACCGGAATGTCCGGCGCCGGTGTCCGGGCGTACCACTCGGGATGGTGCCCGCCGAGCGCTGCAAAGGCGTCTTCCACGAGTGTCCAGTAGGACTGGCGAATCGCGGCCCGGCCCTCGTCGCGAGCGAGTTCATATCGCTCGATCGAGCTGGGACGCGGTACGTACACCTGCACACGTCCGTTGAACCGGTCGACATCGACCTGGGTGACGTCAGTGATGTCGACACGCTCGTAGTCGCGTTCGCGCCAGTCGAGCGCGGCGAGTTCGTCGTCATCGACATCGAAGACGACACCATTACACGCTTCGTTTTCGGCTGCTACGACGCCGAGCGAGACGACGAGACCGTTCGCGACCTCTCGGCCCTCGTGCACCCAGTCGCCGCGCAGTACCTTTGATCCGTAGTTCCAGCGCCGTCCGAATCCGTCGACGTGGGCGATGTGCATGCCGGCGCCGGGGTCGCGCCCGATCGTCGATGCCAGTGATGTCGGCGAGACGAGCGAGCCATACCCGAAGAGCCACGTACGACTCACGACGTGCCCCGGTCATCGAAGTACGACTTCGTCGTCGCGACGAGGAGGCGTACGCCGAGGTCGATCGAGCGTTCGTCGACGTCGAAGTGGCCAGCGTGCAGGTCAAGTTGTGGGCCGTTGGCTTCGGCATTGTGCACGCCGAGGCGAACGTACGAGCCGGGAATCTCGCGGGTGAACCAGGCGAAGTCGTCGCCGCCCCAGCTCTGTTCGACCGAAGCGATCGCGTCAGCGCCGAATTCGTTGGTGACGGCGCGTGCGACCACGTCGGTGACCCCTGCGTCGTTCACCACCGGAGGGACGCCGTGGGTGTAGGCGACCTCGAATCCTGCGCCCGATTCGGCGAGGAGGTCAGCAACGGCCTGTTCGACGAGGTCGGGGAGGACGTTCCAGACCTCGAGCGTTGGTGTGCGGACCGAGGCGCGGAGTTCGCACTGGGTCGGAATGACGTTGGCGGCGTCGCCCCCGTGCACCGCGCCGAAGACGATCTTGATCTCGGCATCGTCGGGGAGTGCCGCCAGGACCCGTTTGGGCAGCTCGGTCACGACGTGCGCGGCCACCGTCAAGAGGTCGATGGTGAGTTCGGGTCGAGCCGTGTGACCGCCCGGCCCGGTCAGCATGATGCAGATCATGTCGGCGGCCGAGGAGATCGAACCCGACTTCAATCCGATGATGCCGGCGTCGAGCTTCGGCTCGCAATGGATGCCGACGATTGCGTCGACGTCGTCGATGCCGCGGTCGCCGATCACATCGAGTGCACCGCCAGGCACCCGCTCTTCAGCTGGCTGAAACACGAAGCGCAGTGGACCCGGCAGCTGGTCACGATGGTGTGCGAAATACAGCGCAGTGCCGAGGACGACCGCGGTGTGTACATCGTGGCCACACGCATGCGCCACGCCCGGGACCTGGCTTCGATAGGAGACATCTTTGTTGTCGTCCATTGCGAGCGCATCGATGTCGGCGCGGAAGGCCATCCTCGGCTGATCGTCGGCGGAGTCTTCTGGGGCGAGATCGCAGACGAGGCCGGTGCCGACGGCGAGCACGCGCGGATGCATTCCTGCAAGCTCGAGACGCTCGCGCACCAACTCGGTGGTGGCGTGTTCGGCGCCGCTCACCTCCGGGTGTGCATGCATGTTCCGGCGCAGTGCAATGAGCCCCTCACCGTGTTCAGCGAGCCAGTGGGCCAATCGGGCGTCGGGTGACGTCATGCCTGGTCAAAGCAGTCGTCGTACAGTTCGTCGGCAAGATGATGCACCACGTCAACGAGCGTAGCGCCGGCCTCGACGAGACGACGTTGGCGCATCGAGCCCGAACCGTGTTCGAGCATGCGTGCGATGGCAGCGAGTTCCTGTTGCGTCCCGAGGCGGTCGGCGGTCGGCGACAAGTCGGCGATGAGTTCAGTGACCAACTCCCGCACCGGGCGGCGCTGGGGCTTGCCGTCGCCATCACTCTCGACGATGAGGCGCGCGTCGATCCCGTACCGCGCCGCGAGCCAACGGTTCTCGCGCACGGTCCATTCGCGTGGTGGCACAGGCAGCCGATCACGATCGATCAGGTCATCGGCCCACGCCACCAGCGTCTGCGCGAGCCCAGCAAGTGCCGTGACTTCGGTGAGTGTGTGCGGTGAGTCGCACATGCGGAACTCGATCGTCCCGAATTCAGGGTGCGGCCGGATGTCCCACCACACCTCACGAATCGACGAGATGCACTCGGAGTCAATCAGCGTTGACATGAACGACTCGAAGTCCACCCAGTTGGCGATCTGTGGTGGCAATCCGGCTGTCGGCAGCGATTCAAAGACCTTCGAACGAGCTGATGCCAACCCCGAGTCTTCGCCCTCGAAGTAAGGGCTCGATGACGACAGCGCAAGAAAGACGGGCAGATGCCGCGTCATTTCGTTGATGATCGAGATTGCACGTTCGCCATCTCGGACGCCGACATGGATGTGCTGACCGCAGATCAGAAGCCGGCGAGCAGGCCATTGCATGGCCTCCACGAGCTCGTGGTAACGAGGATTCGGACTGATGTCTTGGTTGCGCGCCACGCCGAACGGATGTGTCCCGGCGCTGATGATCTTGAGGCCGCGGCGGGCGGCAGTGGCGTGGAGCTCCTGAAGTGTCTCCGTCAGATCGGCGCGGGCCTCGGCGGGCGTGTCACAGATGCCGGTGATGATTTCGACCGTGCTCTGGAAGAGTTCGTGTTTGGCCTTCGGATGATCGTTGTCGGGGAAACCCTCCGACATCTCGGCCAGGAGCTCGTTGGATGCGGACACCAGATCACCGGTCTCGGCATCAACGAGGTGCAGTTCGAGCTCGACACCGATTGTGGGGCGGGCGTTGTGGGTGAAGGCGATACTCATGGAGGTCTCGTTCCTGCTCGACGGTCTCGGTCAGTTTGGCCGATTGTCCCGATCGACGCCAGAAGGTCGGCTGGCGGAAGCGCTCAACCGCCGACCAGACGCGCAACGGCCGCCATCGCCTGATTGGCGAATGGCGGCCGTCGATTCAGTGGTCTGGGTGATCAGCGAAACTGATTGAGATCAGCGGCGATGTCTTCGGGGGTCGTCGGCGGTGCGTACCGCTTGACGACCTTGCCGGATCCGTCGACGAGGAACTTCTCAAAGTTCCAGGTGATGTCGGACGTGTCACCCTCGCCCGGCTGGGCGTCCTTCAGGAACTGATACAAGGGAGCGGCGCCGTCGCCGTTGACCTCGATCTTGGAGAACATCGGGAAGTTCACGTCGAACTTGGAGGTGGCGAATTCGAGGATCTCGGCGTCGGTGCCGGGCTCCTGGTTCGCGAACTGGTTGCACGGGAATCCGAGGACGACCACGTCGTCATTGTCGTTGTGAAGCGCACGCAGACCTGCGTACTGAGGAGTGAGTCCTCAAGCGCTGGCGACGTTGACGACCAGCGCAAGGTTGCCCTTGTACTGGTCGAAGTTCACCTGTTCGCCGGTGATCGACGTCATTTCGAGTTCGTGGAAGTTAGTCATGAACACATCGTAGTTCTT
>CAXMZV010000163.1:0-8071 GCA_964199985.1 Candidatus Ilumatobacter isfjordensis
CGACTCGGCCTCCGCACTGCCCGCTCCCGTGCCATCGACGCCGACCTCGACCAATGGGAACAGACACGCGACTCCCCCGTCATCTCCGACGGCTTCCTCGCCCACGAGAACCCGGACCGGGCCGAGTCGGCTGACAGCGGCCAGGCCGCCCTCCTTCCATGCGGTGCCAAAGCGACGCACACAGGGCTTGGATCGCTACGAGAGGAACGGCGTCCGTTCGACGAACAGGTTGGCGGCTTGCGTCGTCTGGGTGATTGCGTCGACGGCGAGGATCACCGCGGCAGCGGTGTACGACGTGTGCTCGTCAAACGGGAAGAGCACACGGCCGTCGGCGCCGCCGTGGACGATGCCGGTCCAGTAGGCGCCGGACGTTGCTGCGTCGGGGGTCTGGGTGAGCGGTGCGCCCGAGGACGACATGTTGCGGTGTTGCTGGGTCCACCGCAACAAATCGGTTGCCGTCGACATGTCGCCGAGGGTGGCGTAGGCCAAGGCACACTCGGCGGTCTCGGACGCTGTGATCCACGGCTCGTCGTCGACACAGCGAACGCCGAGCCCTTCCATCACGAAGCGGTCCCATCCGTCAGCCATCCGCGCCTTGGCCTGCTCGCCGGTCAGCGCGCTGGTCAGCACCGGGTAGTACCAGTCCATCGCCCAGCGCGTCTTCGGCTGGAAGGCCTCGGGCCGAGTGCGGATGACCTCGCACATCGTTGCCGCAGCGCGACTCCAGTCGGGTCGAGGTTCGCCGACGGCTTCGCCGAGATGCGAGCCGCATCGAAGTGCGTGCTGAATGCTGGCCGTTCCGGTGAGGAGTGCGTAGTCCCATGGTTGACTGTCGGGCTCGACGGCCCACAGCGGCACGCCGTCGTCGCGACGTAGTGACATGACGAAGTCGAGTGCCCGCACCACGGTGGGCCACATGTTCTCGGCGAACCCGCGATCCCAGGTGCTGCGCCAGTGGTGCCACACGCCGGTTGCGATGTAGGCGCACACGTTCGAGTCGAGTTTGGGATCCTCGACTGAGCCGTCGGGCAAGTAGTAGGCGTGCCAGCTGCCGTCGTTGCGCTGGATGTCGGCGAGCCACTCGTACGCATGCTCGGCCTCTTTGTGGAGACCGGCCACGTCGAGCGCCATTGCGGATTCGATGTGATTCCACGGGTCGCTGTGGCCGCCAGGGAACCACTGGATCATGCCGGACGGCAGCTGTAGCGCTGCGAGGTGCTCGGCGGTTTCGCGGATCTCGTCGGCGGTCGCGACGCCGTCGAGGAACGGAATTGCACTCATCGCGCCACCTCGGCCGCATGACTCTTGGGGTCTGACCCCGACTGTGACGCGGGCTTGCGGCCGTAGAGGACGATGCTCTTGCCCAGCGCGGGCGACAGGACCTTCTCGGCAATTTTCGTCGACGTGGGTTGGGTCATGATGTCCCATTCGAGGAACGTGCGGTACTTCGCAACGAGCGGATGATCGTCATTGGTCGGACCGACTGCGCACTTCAACCACCAGTACGGCGAGTGCAGCGCGTGCGCCCGGTGTTGGCCACGCGGGTCGAGGCCAGCGGTGACGAGCTTCGCCTTCAACTCGGTTGCGGAGTAAATGCGCACGTGGCCACCGACGCTGATCGGTGCGTGGTACTCATCGCTGAGCATCCAGTTGATCTTCTCCGGCAACCATGCGGGCACAGTGGCGGCGAACATGCCGCCGGGCTTGAGCACGCGCACCATCTCGGAGATGGCTGCGACATCGTCTTGGATGTGTTCGAGCACCTCGGAGGTGATGACGACGTCGAACGCCCCGTCGTCAAACGGCAACTTGGTGGCGTCACCGCGAAGCACGCCTTTGAACCGTTCGACGTCGATGTCACCAGCCTCGACCATGGCGCCGAGAGTGGCGCGGGTCTGGATGACCTCGTCTTCGGCGTAGTCGAGCGCCACCACGTCAGCACCGCGCCGCGCGCACTCGAAGACGTGGCGGCCGAAGCCGGCACCCACATCGAGGACTTTGTCACCGGGCGCGAGGCCGAGTTTGTCGAACTTGATCGTCAGCATGTCGCAGTGCGTCCTATTTGATTCGGCCGTTGCGCTTCAGCTTGGCGATGTTGTCGGGCATGGCAAGCACCTCGCGGTACTGCTCGACGGTCTGCTCGGCGCAGAGCCGCCAGGTCCATCGGTCGAGCACACGTTGGCGGCCGGCCGCACCGATGCGGGCTCGGGCCTCGGGGTTGTCGAGCCCGCGCTTGAGCGCTTCGACGAGGCTGTCGACGTCGCCGGCCAAGCAGGCGAACACGGTCTCGCCGTCGGTTCCCGTGACTTCGGGAAGTGCGCCGCCGTCGGTGGCGACGAGCGGTGTACCAGAGCACATCGCTTCGATCGCCGGCAGCGAGAATCCTTCGTAGAGCGACGGGACGACGGCCAACTCGGCTTCGGAGTACAGCTCGACGATGCGCTCGTCGGTCACGCCGGACACGAACTCGATGTGTGGCTTCAGGCCGAGCGAGTCGAACAACTCCATCGAGTGGCCTGGGCGCGGCTTGCCGATGATGGTCAGCGTGACGTCACGCTCAGTACGCAGCTTGGCCATCGCTTCGAGCAGGTACGACAGGCCCTTGAGCGCCACGTCGGCCGATGCCGTGGTGATGAGATGTTGAGGACGACGCTGCACATGATCGAGCGGCTTGAAGAGATCGGGGTCGACGCCAACTGGCACCAGGCGCATCCGATCCTTCGACACGCCCATGTCGGTGTGGATGTCATCGATCGAGTTCTGGCTGACGACGACGATGCGCGGCAGCTTCGACGCCACCTTGCCCTGCATCTTCACGAACGAGTACCACCGTCCGACCGACCACCGCTTGTACCAGTTCTTCGCGTGCTCCATCTCGAGCTTGCGATCCTTGGTGATCGGGTGGTGCAGGGTGACGATCGTGGGAATCTTTTCTTCGATCTTCAGGATTCCGTAGCCAAGGCACTGATTGTCGTGCACGAGATCGAACTCATTGGCGCGAGGAATCAGATTCCGCTTGGCCCGCGAACTGAACGCCATCGGCTCAGGAAAGACTCCGGTGAGGTACTGCGCCATCTCGAGCAGATCGTCACGGTTCTTGATCTCCCAGAAGCCGGGAACGCGGCCCGGATAGTGGTCGTTGAAGGTGTCGAGGCTGGGCAGCTTCGTGAGCGGCACTCGCTCGTCGAGTACCGGATACGGCTGGCCACCGAGCACTTCGATGGTGTGCCCGAGGTCCGCGAGCGCCCTGGTGAGGTGGCGGGTGTAGACGCCCTGACCGCCGACATGGGGCTTGCCGCGATAGGTCAGGTACGCGAGCTTCAGGGGCTCACTGGGGTCCAGGAGCCGGTGGTTTCCCGCCGATGACATTCGGAGAACGATATCGGCGCCTTGTTACCGTCTGGTAACGGAGCGGTCCGGAGTGACAAGCGGCGTTGAGAGGTCTCACAGCTGATTAGAGGCAGGTGGCGGACGCTGAACCGCTCGTGGAGGATGTGTTGCCCCTGCTGTCCGTAGCCACGATGTTCCAATTCCAGGTTCCGTCGGCCGACGGCTGGATCTGATCGCCGTTCGGGTTGCCGGTCAGAGCGAACCAGTTGCCGCTGAATGCTTGCGTTGTCGAGCCAGACCGCCCACCGGGGCCAGTGATCGAGAACGTGGCGGACCCAACCGACTCGTCGGTGATCGATGCCGAGATCGAAGCTTCCCAGAACGTGGTGATAGCTGCGCCACCGACGAACTCGGAACACACGAGGCTCGCACCGTCGACGTTGGAAATCACCGGCGGACGATTGACGGTGGCGCTGATAGTGAGCGGGAAGGACTGGCCGCCGTCGCCACTGAAGGTGACGACGGTTGACGGATCTGACCCTTCGGTCATATTGCTGCGGTCGAGGTTGATCGTGATCGGTGTCGACGATCCGGGCGCCAGCGTGCCCGCGGCGGGCGACATCGAGAACGGTGATGCACTGCTCGCTGCCCACCCAACGGGCTGTCCACCGGGGTTCGACAAGGTGAACGTGCGGTTGTTGTCATTGCCGAGGGTGATCGAGAGGTCCGACCCGACGAGTTTGCCAGCCGACGGTGGCGGCGTGTCCCGCGGCGGATTGGTGACCAGCGGTGGGGCAGGTGCGACGGGCGGTGCAACCACGAGCGGCGGCGCCGCCGTTGGCGGCACGGTGGTGGGTGGTGGCGTCGTGACGGGAACGGTGCTTGGCGGCAGCGGGCTCGCGGTCGACGCGCGAGGTTCGGCCGGCGCCGTGGTGGTGGTGGCAGGTGCCGGGCCTGACGCCACGGCGATGGTGGGGTCGGGTGAGGCGACGGTCGTCACGGCGGCGCTCTCGAAGGTGCCCGGCTGATCGTCGAGTCCGAGGAACCAGAATCCGGCACCGGCAGCGACCAGCAGCAGCGACGCCGCAGCGGTTGGCGCGATCCATGCAGCGAGCTTTCTGCCAGCGGACACGATGCGCGGGAACCCGCCGTCTGCGGTGAACTCGTATGGGGTCGATGGCACGCCGCCGTTGCCGAGCGCAACGGTCTGCATCTGCACCGCGTCGAGGATGCGATCGCGGAGCATGGCTGGAGCTGCGAATGCCGGAGCACCAGCGAACAGCGCCAGCGGGGCAACCTTGCGGCGGCTGGTCGCACAGGTTTCGCAGCGCTCGATGTGGCGGGCAACCCGCTTGCGAACGAGCACGGTGAACTCGCCGTCCCAGGCACCGAGGATCGCGTCGAGGTCGTTGCAGTCCTTGCGTCCAGCCTTCGCGACGCAGAACGCCCCCAGGCTCTTCTCAACGCGGTCACGCATGCGGTGGACGAGTGTGTAGCTCTGGTTGGGGCTCACGCCGAGTGCGTCAGCCAGGTCCTGTCCTTCGAGACCCTGGCGCACCGAGAGTTCGAGCACGAGCTGGTCGCGCTCGTCGAGTCCGCCAGCGGCGCCACGCACGAGCTCGGCGAGTTCGGTGCTCTCGACTGCTTCGGTGTCGGCATCGAGACCGCGTTCGTCAGTCATGTCGAACCCCGAGGCGGCGGCCATGTCGTCGTTCGAGAAGTCGGTCGCGATCGTCCGTTTGCGTTGCTTCGTCCGCCGATAGACCTCGTTGCGCAGGATCGCGAAGAGCCACGGCTTGAGGCGGTCGGGGTCGCGTAACTGCTCCAGTTTCGACGCTGCGATGAGGAAGACGTCCTGCATCACGTCCGCCGCATCGTCGCGATTGCTCAACATCGCGGCCGCTGTGTCGTACAGCGAATCCGCGAAGCGATCGTAGATCCCGGCGAGCGCGGAAGGATCGCCGGCCAAATGGCCTGCTACCAACTGCGCATCGGGCGTCGTGATCGTCATGGGGCATGTGCCTCCTCCTCTCCTGTCCAGATGGCCAGGGGGAGGAGATCTCGCGCTTTTCTTCAGCTCATTTCGGGAGTTCTCAGATGAGAATCCTGATCAGCGACGGCGAGGTCACCAACCGACGGTCATGGTACGTCGGAGGGGATGGGTGGTGGTGACGATTTGTGGCCGCACGTTGAACGCATCGGGAGGCCCGGATTGCGGTTCCACGCAGGTGGCGTGGTCGGGATGGTCATAGACAACCCAGTGGTCACAGTCCGAACTCAGCGTCACGTGTGTCACCTCTGGACGGTCGTAGTGCAGCGTGATCGGCGCCGTGTTGACGAAGCAATCATCCCACGGTGGCGTGGACGGCGTGACCAGTCGGCCCGTGGGGAGCCCAACGCCGTCGCGTTCATACATCGCGTCGGGATGAAAGCTGAGTGAGTCGGGCTTGCGCCACCACGGGTGCCAGCCGATTTCGGCGAGAAACGGGGGAGCGTGATCGCTGTGCGGGGCGACGGTGACCGAGAGATCGCACCGCAGCTGATGGTCGAGCACCTCAATCCGCTGATGAGCGACACCACCGAAGGTCCATCCGCTGCCTGGCTGGGCGAGGGGGCAACTGATTGCGACGGTCGACTCGGTCTGCTCGTCGACGGTCCACTGCGCGTCGAGCACCGTGCCGTGCATCGCGTGCTGCCGGTCAGCAGCACCAACGCCGCTGTCGTCCTGGTTCAGCCGCAATCGGTGATCAGAGTCGAACCACCGAAAGGCTCCGCCTCGCAACCGACCCGCCCACGGCGCCATGGGGTACGAACCCCAACCAACGGTTTCGACGTCGCTGTTCGACAGGTCGGGTACGTCGACCAGCAACGGCACGGCACCGACCATGATCTGGGCAATGCGCCCGCCGTGCGCGAGGTCTACATCGACCGTCACCGCCTGTCCGATTTCATCCGGGGAAGAATGGGAAACGAGTCGCATCGTTGAACTCATGGTCGCGAATCTACGACCTGGCAGGCTGTGCGGATGCGTGGACTGGTGCAACGGGTGACTCGTGCCGAGGTGAGGAGTCGCTCGTCGAGCGAGAGCGACTGGGCAGTCTCAGGCGCAATCGGGCCTGGACTGTGCGTTTTGGTCGGTGCGACTCACGACGACACGGCTGCTCAGGCCGACAAGTTGGCGGGAAAGATCTGGGGTCTCCGGATCCTCGACGATGCCGACGGCGTGATGAATCGTTCGCTCAGCGACACCCACGAGGCGGGCGATCTGGCGGCGGTGCTCGTCGTCAGCCAGTTCACGCTGTACGGCGACACACGAAAGGGCCGCCGGCCGAGCTGGATCGACGCCGCACGCCCCGACCACGCCGAGCCGCTGGTCGACCGCGTCGTCGACCAGTTGCGATCGCTCGGCGCCACCGTGGCCACCGGTGTGTTCCGGACCGAGATGGAAGTCGACCTGACCAACGACGGCCCGGTCACCCTCATGCTTGAAGTGTGAGCGTCAGCCGGTCTCGGACTCGGCGAGGTACTCCTCGAGTTTCGCGACCGCCGGGAAAGCGTTGTCGCTCAACTTTTTCATGACGGCTCGCTTCGGCCTGTCGTCGTTGGCCACGTTGGCCACGGTTTGGCTGAAACCATCGAGGCGATTGGCCAACAGCCACGCCCGGATCTCTGGGTCCTGGCCCCAGTTGAACTGATTGACCATGAACTTCGACGTGAACCTCAAGTAGTCGAGGTCGACGTTGGGCAGCGGTACCACTTCGCACAGCCGGTTCTTCTCTTCGACAGTGTCGCGGGTCGCTTCGACGTGGGCGACGAACGCCGCACTGAACACGGGCTGGTAGCTGCGGACGGTCTGTGGCGTGATCAGCGTCTCTTCGAAGATTGGCTTGATCTCGAGGTTGGAGATGGCACTGGCCGAACAGTCGATATGCAGATGATCGGGTGTGACCGGGAGCGTTCCGCCGTCGAGCACGATCTGGTCGGTCTCGATGCTCTGCACGTGCCCCATCCGGACGACATTCGTGACTCGGCGCAACTCTTCGAGTTCGAGCTCGCTGATCGTCGCACCGTGGAACATCGACGGCCGCACGTTCGTGTCGAGCCGGAGGAAGTAGCCGCATGCTTCGAGTCGATCGAACATGTCGCTGACCGATGTCGACTCGGCTATCGCCTCGAACTGATTGGCCTGGGCTCCGATGGTGTCGAAGAAAAACTCGTCTCCCGGCTGCGTGTTCCGCCGGTTCAGCAGCCACGCATCGCGCGAGACGATCCACGTGATCATGTCGGGGTCGACCCGTTGTTCGAGCAGCCACAGAATGGCGTCGATGCCGGTCTTGCCACCGCCGACGACGACGTACCCGGCGGGGGAGTGTTCGAGCTTCGGGAGATCGTTCAGCGCCATGAAGTTCACGCCATCGGCGATCTCGAAGTTCGGCGTGTGGGTCGATGGAACTGTGGTGTTGAGGTACGTGCAGTCGACGACAGTGGTGGCCTCGACGTGAATCGATTCACCCGACAGCTTGTGGTCGAAGTCGCCGTTGCCTGTGTAGTTGCACATCGGGAAATAGCGCACCTTGCCCGAGGGGAGGAGCGTGTGGCGCATCACGTCGTCGAAGTAGGCACTGACCTCGGCGCCGGTTGCGAGATCGTTGAGCCCCTTGTTGAGGCCGACCTGATCGAGCACGCCTTTGCTCAGTTCGCGTGAGCTGACGCCGTAGAACTGCGAGGGTTGGTGGAGCGT
>CAXMZV010000164.1:0-7945 GCA_964199985.1 Candidatus Ilumatobacter isfjordensis
CGAGAATCCATCCGCTCAACGCAACATGGGCCCACGGCGCGACCCCGTGCTCGTGATGGCTGCGAGTGATCGTGGAGAACAGCCAGGTGCGGATGATGTCGTGACCCTGCGGACGCATGTCGTAGGGGAACACTCGCTCGAACAGGCCATCGCCCTCTTCCCAGTGCCCGGCAATCTGCGGCGTGAGTGATGACGTCGCCCAGGTGTCGAAAATGTCGGGATCGCCAGCGAAGCCACCGGGCTGATCGCGCTGCTCCTCCGTGAAGCCGTCGGGCACGTCGGTCGACGGATCCATGGGCAGGGAGTCCTCCGACGGCAGCACGGGCTCGTCGTACATTGGCTCGCCAGCGGCGTCGAGGCGGTACCAAATCGGCACCGGCACGCCGAAGAAGCGCTGACGGCTGACGAGCCAGTCGCCGTTGAGGCCCTCGACCCAATTGTCGTAGCGATGCTGCATGTGACCGGGGTGCCAGGCAATCTCGGTACCGCGGGCGACGAGATCGGCGCGCAGATCGGTGTCGCGGCCGCCGTTGCGGATGTACCACTGGCGCGAGGTGACGATTTCGAGCGGGCGATCGCCGCGCTCGTAGAACTTCACCGGATGCTGCACGGGTCGAGGCTCGCCGATGAGGATGCCTTGTTCGGTGAGCTGCTCGACCACAGCGCGTTGGGCCTGGTTCGGGTACTTGCCGGCGATCAGCGCGTACGCCTCGGCGTCGACATCATGTGGAGCGTCGCGGAGGAGGCGACCATCGCGGCCGATGATGGCGCGCATCTCGAGGTTCAGCTCGCGCCACCAGGTGACGTCGGTCGTGTCGCCGAACGTACAGATCATCGCAATGCCGGTGCCCTTGTCAGGCTGGGCCAGCTCGTGTGCCCGGACCTCGACCTCTTGGCCATACAGCGGCACGATCACCTTCGTGCCGAAGTACGGCTTGAAGCGCTCGTCGTCGGGATGGGCCACCAGTGACACGCAGGCTGCGAGGAGTTCGGGGCGGGTGGTGTCGATGTCGATCGTGCCCGACCCGTCGGCCTTCTGGAACGGAATCTTGTGATAGGCGCCGGGGCGCTCACGGTCTTCCATCTCGGCTTGTGCCACCGCAGTGCGGAAGTCGATGTCCCACAGGGTGGGTGCTTCCTGGCTGTACGCCTCGCCGCGCTGTACGTTGCGGAGGAAGGCACGTTGGCTGACGCGGCGGCTGCGCTCGTCGATGGTCGCGTAGTGCTGCTTCCAGTCGACGCTCACGCCGAGACGGCGATACAGCGCTTCGAAGATCTTCTCGTCTTCCTCGACCAGTTCGTCGCAGAGTTCGAGAAAGTTGGGTCGCGAGATCGGGACGGCCTGGTGTTTCTTCGGTGGGTCGCCGCGGAAGGGCGGCTCGAAGCCGGCTTCGTATGAATGGCTTGGGTCGCAACGCACGCCGTAGAAGTTCTGCACGCGACGCTCGGTCGGCAGGCCGTTGTCGTCCCACCCCATCGGGTAAAAGACCTTCTTGCCCTTCATCCGCTGATAGCGGGCGACGATGTCGGTGTGGGTGTAGCTGAAGATGTGGCCCATATGCAGCGATCCGCTGACGGTGGGTGGCGGGGTGTCGATCGAGAAGACGTCGTCCCGTACCGCTGACATGTCGAAGGAGTACGTGCCATCGGTGTCCCACTGGTCTGCCCAGCGGTTCTCGATGCCGTCGAGCGTCGGCTTGTCAGGGATATTCGACTTCGTCGATGTCATGGCGGGAAAGGCTACCGAGGGCCGATGCAGCTCAAGATCAGGTCTCGGCGTGCGGCGTATCCGGCGGGTCGGAGATGGAGGCCGTCGCCTGCGAGCCACTCCGGGTGGGCGAGGATGTATTCGCGCCACGGACACACCTCGAGGTGTCCGGCCCGGGCGAAGGTGCCGAGCAATGAATTGAACGCCACAGCGCGATTGGCGACTCTCCGAAACGACACATCGACCCAGACAACTCGGGCTGTCGGGTTGATCGACGCCACCGTTTCGACGAACGCGGAGATCGATGCACGCCACGCCTCGACCGTGATTCCGCCGGAGTTGAAGATGTCATTGGTGCCGAGGCCGACGACGATCGTGTCGGCGGCTCGGATGGTCGCACGGAACGAAGAGAGTGCGGTCGTCGCCTGCGGGATGGTTCGAGCAACACGGACGCTTGCCGTCGCATCGACACCGTCAGCGGCGAGCACCTGGAGGAGCGACGGCCCGTTGAGGTAGCGGCTGTCGACGACACCGACCATCAGGCTGTCGCCCACGACGAAGACCGAGCGTGCGAGCTGCGGAGGGTCGAGCCGAACGGCTTGGGCATAGTCGCCGCCAGCGACGAGTCTGAGCGAAAGAGCGCCCTCGGCCGTGTTCCCGATCCACGCCGAACTGGCGAGGATCGTCAGAGTGGCCAACGTGACGGTGGCGACGGCTCGCCGGAAGCGGTGAGGGCCGAATCGCGACCAAGAGGTCGTGCTCATTGATAGCTGACGAGCATGGGTTGCGGCTCGTTCGCCAGCGTTTGCGCGGCCGTCGGGGTCGGACGGTCTTCGTCGTAGAAGTTCTTCCACCCTGTCAGAGTTCCGTCAGGGAGATCGGCGACCGTGCGCTCGTACGAGCCGCGCTTGAGCGTCAGTGACCCGAAACCGTCCATGTGAATCACGACCTGGACCTTGTCGTTCCCTTGGATCGCACGCTTGTTGGTGATCATCGACGGCGTGAACTGGTGCACGATCAACATCTTCCGTGGCAGTTGGCGAGCGCGGATGATCTCGTCGACGACCTGAATTGCCTCGTTGACTGCCGACGCATCGACGGTGCCGATCCGGCCACCGCCCGGGCGTGCTCCGCCGGCTGCGCTTGTGAGTGTGCTCACCGCAGCGGCAGCGCCGAGTGCGCCGGTGAGACCGAGCATGGACCGGCGTGTCCATCGCTTCGCCGACCCGCACAACGGCGCGCTCGAATGGTGTTCCAGCATGCCGCCCACCCCGTCAAGTTACAGCGGTCGCTCGGACGAGGGAGTCAGAGCCGACGAACACCACCTGGGGCGCGGGTCTTCGTCGGCGGTAGCTCGCCCGGGCGTGACCGGCCGACGAACGTCCCCTGAGGCCTGGGACTTTGTCGGCGCAAACCAGCGTGAGTGACCGCGGGTTGCGTCGTAGGATCGGAATCGTGCTGCACTTGTATGACACCGCCTCCCGCTCCACACGTGAGCTGGCTCTTCGCGAGCCGGGCAAGGTCAGCATTTACCTCTGCGGCCCGACGGTCTACGGCCCGGCGCACCTCGGGCATGGCCGTGCGACGCTGAGCTACGACATCCTGCGCCGCTACCTGGAGTGGACCGGGCTCGACGTGCGGTTGGTGTCGAACATCACCGACATCGACGACCAGATCATCAAGCGCGCCAACAACGAGAACCGGCCGTGGAAGGACATCACCACGAAGTGCGAGGCGATGTGGTTCAAGGCGATGGACGGCATCAACGTGAAACGTCCGACCGAGAGCCCGCGTGCCACCGAATACGTCGAGGGCATGGTCGCAATGATCGGCCAGCTCGTCGACATGGACAAGGCGTACGCGACCGACGACGGCGTGTACATGGATGTCGAGTCGGTGGACGATTACGGCGCCCTCGCGTTCCAGACGCTCGACGACATGAAGGCCGGCGGCGGCGACCGTGTCGTGCTCGGCGCTGACCAGAAGCGGCACCCGGCCGACTTCGTGCTGTGGAAATTCTCGAAACCGGGCGAGCCGGCCTGGCCATCACCATGGGGTGAGGGTCGACCCGGCTGGCACAGCGAGTGCACCGTGATGGCCCTCGACCTGCTCGGTGAGGGCTTCGACCTGCACTGCGGTGGCCAGGACCTTCGCTTCCCGCATCATGAGAACGAGCGAGCGCAAGCTGTGGCACTCGGCAAGACCTTCGCCAATCATTGGATGCATCACGCCTTCATCGTCGACGGCGAAGGCGAGAAGATGTCGAAGTCGATCGGCAACGTGTCGAACCTGCTCGACCTCATTGCGCACTACGACCAGCGCGCCTACCGGCTCGTGCTCCTCCAATCCCACTACCGCAGCCCGATCACGCTCGACCAGGCGACGATTGATGCCGCGGTGACCGCACTCGAGCGGCTCGACGGATTCGCCGCTCGAACGGCGGGGCTCGACGGCGAGCCTGACGCCGACGTGATGGCAGCGTTCACGGCTGCGATGGAAGATGACCTCGACACGCCGAAGGTGATGGCGCTCGTGTTCGACACCGCCCGCCGGGTCAACGTCGGTCTCGAAGCCGGCGAGGATGTGTCGGGGCTGGTCGCTGCGGTCAGCGAGATCTGCGGAGCTCTCGGCCTCGAACTCTCCGCCGGCTCGGATGTGCCCGACGATGTTGCTACCAAGGCTGCAGCGCTCGACCAGGCGCGTGCCGACAAGGACTACGCGGCGGCCGATGCGCTGCGTGACGAGTTGCAGGCCGACGGCTGGATCGTGGAAACCACCAAAGAGGGCACCTCCGTCCGCAAGTGGGCGTCAGTTGTTGATGCGGAATTCGACGGTCACGGCGGATGAAGAGTTCGTTTCGCGCTCGTCTGGCGATGCGCCGATGTGATGGTCTGCAGTGATGGATGAGGGACGCGCCTACGGACGATCACCGGGCATCGCTGATCCCGAACTCTTCGAAACGGGAGCGGGAACCCCATCGGGTGAGCTGTTACGTCGTTATTGGCAGCCAGTGGCGTTGTCGAGTGAGGCGACGGCCATCCCGCGTGAGGTGCGGCTGCTCGGCGAAGACCTCGTGTTGTATCGATCGCTTGACGGAACGCCAGGCCTGCTCGAACCCCGGTGCTGTCATCGCGGCACCAGCCTCTTCTACGGGCGAGTCGAAGAGGACTGCATTCGTTGCCCGTATCACGGGTGGGCATTCAGCGCCGACGGCACCTGCACCGACCAGCCGTGTGAACCCGACCGTGGTCGGAACAAGGCCTCGTATCGGCAGCCCTGGTATCCGGTCCAGGAGCTGGGCGGGATGATCTTCACGTACATGGGTCCGCCCGAGAAGCAGCCCGACTTCCCGCGCTACGACATCTTCGAAGATGTCGGCGATGACGAGGAACTGCACGTCGTCGATCACTTTGCATTCGGCGGGCCGAACGTGGCGCCGTGCAACTGGTTCCAGACCCACGAGAACGTGATGGACCCGTACCACGTGTTCATCCTGCACAACACGATCAGCGGGCCGCAGTTCGACCCGCGTCTCGAGATCTGGCCGCGCATCGATTGGCAGCGTCACGAGTGGGGCGTCACCGCCACGCAGGATCGCGAGCTGCCCGATGGCACCACGCTGCACCGCATCACCGAGACGCGCGTGCCGAACATTCGAGTGGTCGCCACGCCGACGCTTGCCTATCTCGGCAAGACGAACAACATGTCGTGGGCGCAACCCATCGACGACACGCACACTCGAGTGTTCTGCATTCTGCGAATCCCGAAGGGGTCACCGCCGCAGGGGCTCGGGACGTACGGGCCCGACGCCAAGGGATGGTTCGATCTCACCGACGAGGAACACCAGACGTACCCGGGCGACTACGAGACGCAGGTCAGTCAGGGGCCGGTCACGCTGCACTCGGAGGAGCGACTGTCGTCGAGTGATCGGGGTGTCTCGATGGTGCGCCGCCAGTACAAGGAGCAAATCCGCATCGTTGCCGAGGGCGGCGACCCGATCGGTCTGACGTTCGATGGTGCTGATCCTGTCGAGCTGGTGGCTGGCAACTACATCATCGACGAGAACACCGACCTGTCTGCGGTGCCGATCGCCGAGACGCTGAACGCGACAACGTGACCGCTACATCTGGTGCCAGGCGCCAGATGTAACGGTCTGTCAACGGTTCAGAGGGTGAACGAGATCTTGTTGTTCGTGCGGGTCAACTCGGTGTGCTGGTAGTTGACCGACGTCAGGGCGCCGAGGTAGTCGACCCCAACGTGCTCGTTGGCCGAGACGATCAGCTCAGGCCGATCCCACCCGGCCATCCACACCCGGATGTAGACCTTGTCGGCGTAGCCGTATCCGGTCGGGATGCCATTGCTGTCCTGCACGACCCAGGCGTCGTCGAGGAAGCTGAAGGCGAGCGGCGCCGACGACCGGGCGGTGTCGGAGACCGGTGCGGCGGTGATGTCGGTCCGCCACGAGCCGACGGGCTCGACGCCGAGAATCTCACCGTCGGGCGAGGCGAGTGTGGACCACACGGCGCCCGGGTTCGTCAACCCGATGTTGCGAATCGAGACGTAGTACGGGACGGCCTTGGCGCCGTTGTAGTAGCTGTTCGTCGACGAGACGTTGTCGAAGCTTGACTCGTAGTCCGGCAGTACGAACGGCGACGTGTCGCACCACCAACTGAAGCAGGGCAGCTGCGGCTCGAAGGACGGGAGGTCGAATGACGGGCCCTTCGGCAGCGTGGGCAGCTTGTCCCCGATCGCGTCTTTTTCGAACGGGATTTGTTCGAACGGGACGGGTGCGTCGGGCACCCCTTTGTCCGATTTGTCCGGCGATTGTGCAGATGCTGCGCTGCCGACCGCAAACGAGGCGGTCAGTACGCCGGCGGTGACGGCGAGGCGTGCGAGGCGGCTGCTCGAGCGGGCGGGACTGATGAGGTTCTTCATGTCAGTCCAGAGCGCCTTGTCGCCTGGATCTTGCACTTTTTTCGTTGACCCATTGGTTGACGATTCGATCGCGAAGTTACCGATGGGTAGACACAGCGGTTACCCGCGGGTAACTTA
The DNA here is from genome assembly GCA_964199985.1 of Candidatus Ilumatobacter isfjordensis. GTDB lineage: Bacteria > Actinomycetota > Acidimicrobiia > Acidimicrobiales > Ilumatobacteraceae > Ilumatobacter_A > Ilumatobacter_A isfjordensis. The sequence continues at coordinate 6,761 of CAXMZV010000164.1, forward strand.
AGGGACATGACCGATTTCTCCATGAAGCTCAACGAGGACCAACTCACCCTCCAGAAGTGGGTGCACGGCTTCGCAGAAGACGTGATGCGGCCCGCTGGCGAGGAGTGGGACGAAAAGGAAGAGTTCCCGTACCCGATCGTGGAACAGGCCAAGGAGATCGGCCTGTACGGCTGGGAGTTCATGGCTGAGGCGATGTTCAACGACCCAACCGGCCTCTCGATGCCGATCGCGATCGAAGAGATGTTCTGGGGCGACGCCGGCCTCGGCATGGCCATCATGGGCTCGGGCCTCGCAGCAGCAGGTATCGCCTCCTCGGCGACGCCCGAGCAACTGATGGAGTGGGTGCCGCAGTGCTACGAGAACGCTGACACCGGCAAGCTCGCACTTGGTGCGTTTTGCGCCTCCGAGCCCGACGCCGGTTCTGATGTCGGCGGCTACCGCACGTCGGCCGTCTACGACGAGAAGTCCGATGAGTGGGTGCTCAACGGCACCAAGGCCTGGATCACCAACGGTGGTATCTCCGACATCCACGTCGTCGTCGCTGTCGTCGACCCCGAGCTCGGTACGAAGGGCCACGCGTCGTTCATCGTGCCGCCGAACACCAAGGGCCTGTCGCAGGGGCAGAAGTACAAGAAGCACGGCATCCGCGCTTCGCACACTGCCGAGGTCGTTCTTGACGACGTGCGTGTGCCCGGCCGCTGCCTCCTCGGGGGCAAGGACAAGCTCGACGAGCGCATCGCCCGCGTCAAGCGTGGTGAGAAGGGCAACTCGCAGGCTGCGATGCAGACGTTCGAGGCCACCCGCCCCGCCGTCGGTGCTCAGGCCCTCGGCGTCGCACGTGCGGCGTATGAGTACTCACTTGAGTACGCCAAGGAGCGTCATGCGTTCGGCAAGGCGATCATCATGAACCAGTCGATCGCGTTCATGCTCGCTGACATGGCGACCGAGATCGAGGCGAGCCGTCTGCTGATCCACCGTGCCGCCTGGCTGGGCAAGAACGGCAGCTTCGAGAACGCAGAAGGTTCGATAGCCAAGCTGAAGGCTGCCCGCACTGCAACATGGGTGACCGAGCGTGCCATCCAGATTCTTGGCGGTTACGGCTACACCCGCGAGTACCCGGTGGAGCGCTGGCATCGTGATGCGAAGATCCACGACATCTTCGAAGGCACCGAGCAGATCCAACAG
>CAXMZV010000165.1:0-7903 GCA_964199985.1 Candidatus Ilumatobacter isfjordensis
GTCGGGCCGCGATCAGTTGATGGAGCCGACAGCTGGGCCGAAGGTGTCAAGCTCGAGAACCAAGTGCTGGTCACCGCCGACGGTCCCGAACTGCTGACGCACTTCCCACTTGATCTGCAGCCGACCGTCTGAGCCGACCGTCGCACCGGGCCGAAAACGACGATGACCCCCGTGCCTGAGCACGGGGGTCATCGCAGAATTCAGACGATGAGGATCAGTCGACCGACTCGGCCGCTTCTTCTGCAGGTTCTTCGTCGCCTTCTCGGGGCTCGGGTGCGTCACCCAAACCCATGGCGTGAAAAATCTCTGCTTTGCGGAAATCGAAGTCGTCCTGGCTGACCCCATCCTCGGCGAAACTCTCGTTCAGGACGCGGAACTGCTCGAGCAACGCGTCCTCGTCGGGAGCATCGGAGTCGTCTTCTTCTGCCTTCGCAGCGCTCTTTCCGTGGCGGATGGCCTGCTTTTCGGCTTTCCGTTCCTTCTTTCGGAGCTCGCGTTGACGCTTCTGGTACGACTGTGGGCTAGAGGCCAATCAGATCGCCTCCTCAGACGACTTTGACGTCGACGGCCTCGGGGCCCTTACGGCCGGGGGCGATGTCGAACTCGACGGTGTCGCCGTCGTTGAGGGATCGGCGGCCGGTGCCGGCGATGTTGGAGTAGTGAACGAAGACGTCATCGCCATCGTCACGTGAGATGAAGCCGAAGCCCTTCTCGTCATTGAAGAACTTGACCGTACCTGTGGTTGCCATTGCGGCTCCTTATTCAATTCCGGGCCACCTTGACCCGTGTAACTCGGTCCACCCTAATGATGTCCGACACTGAACCCACCGCGGCCAGGCGCAACAGGATGGCTCCCGACATCGCGATTCCGGCTGTTCCGCCAGCAAGCAGTGCCAGATCGGCGATCATCGCGCCATAGGCGAGCCACAGCAGGCCTTCGCCCAGCGACAGCAGCCACGTTCCGGACGACACACCGTCGAGCTGGCGGGTTTGGTAGGCCGCGATGACCGCTGGCGCGAGCTGAATCCCGTAGGCCAGCCCGATCGCGAGCCCGGCCAGTTCCCAGCCACCGACGATCAGCGCCGGCATGGGCACCATGCCGAGCACGAAGATCCCGAGACCGAATCCCGCCAGCGACGCACGGCCGACCGACCGGAAATACATGACGGCCATGCCGATGTAGACAACGAGCGAGACCGTTGCCACGGGCAGCAGCGCCCAGACCTCTGCGGCGACCGCGTACGCGGTCCACCACACGTTGATCGCCATGCTGACGCCGATCCACACGGCCGACACGCCATCGACCTTGCCAGTGCGGGCCAAGCGAATCGCCTGGGGAAGGGCCATGCCCGAGCCAAGGACGCTGGCAGCGACGACGATGAGAGTGAGAACGAGATTCATGGAACACCTCCCGGTGATGATTGTCCGATGTAAGGGGTAAACGATTCTAGAGTCCTTACGGCGCAAAAGGAGAGTAACTTGATCGGCGTGTACGTGACATCGGGCAACGACACCGAGCAACTCCTCACCCTCGAGGCGATGGTGCAAGTAGCCAACGCACTCGCCGACGCCGCCACAGACGATGGCGACGCGCTCGACATGCGACATGTGCTCGACGATGTGGGGTTTTCGCGTGCGGTCATCGCGCCCGAGGCGGCCATTCGGCGCACCGCCGAGCGATTCACCGACCTGCTGCCACGCGTCCAGTCCCTTCCAGACATTGATGTCGAGACCGCCACACTGTGGACCAACGCGGAACTGACCGAGCTCTTGATCTCGCCATCGCTGACCGATCACGGGGGAACGGCGTTGCACATCCATTGGACGCCCGCGTCGGCCACCTTCGACGACCAGGTGATGGCCGACTTCCTGATGGCGTTGGCCAAGGAGCTCTGCGACAACGGGACCACGCGGTTCGGCCGCTGCGCCGCGGACGACTGCGAACGGCTCTTCTACGATTCGTCACGTAACGGGTCTCGACGATTTTGCTCTGACCCTCGTTGTGCCAGCCGGACCCACACCGCCGACCATCGCAAGCGCAAGAACAAGAAGCACAAGACGTGACACACACCAACGAGCACGGGCCAGCACGTGTTCGAGCTCGGCTACCGCAGCTGCGAGTGGAAGGGTGATGCACCCAACGCACCCTCACGGGCCGCCGCGAAACGCCTCGGGCCAAAGTTCTGTTGCTACTGACCGCGATAGGTGGAAAGGTGCCAAATCGACAGTTCGGTACCGCGCCGAATCTTGAGAGTCTGGGAGGACTTGCGATGATGGTGACGATTCGTGCTCGTTCAGCTGTGTGGTTCGCCACCGGAGCAACATTGGCCCTGGTGGTGACGCTGCTGGTTTTTCAGGCGTGGAGCGCGTCCGCCGCGCCCGGCGACGAAGACTCGACATACGTTTCCATCACGCCGTGTCGACTGATCGACACTCGCCCACCACCTGATCGCGTCGGCCTGCTGACTCCCTGGAGCGCTCTCGAGACCAAGACCGTTCAGGGGACGGGGACCAACGGCGAGTGCACGATTCCCACCGACGCCGTCGGACTGTCGCTCAACGTCACCGCCGTCGGTGCCACCGTGGAGACGTTCTTGACGCTGTGGCCGAGCGGAGCACTGCCGAAGGCGTCGAGCCTCAACCCGAGCCCAGGTCAGCCGCCCACCCCGAATGCGGTGAACGTCACACTGTCATCGACGGGATCGTTCAACCTGTACAACAATCTCGGAACGGTCGACGTCCTGATCGACGTGGGTGGCTACTACACCAAGACCAGCCTGGCGGAGATTGCCAGCCGACTGGTGGCGTTGGAAACCGTCCAGATCGCCACGAGCGCCGACATCGCCGGACTCGCGGCTGCACAACCCGTCGCGATGAGCGACCGCGACAACCAAACGAGCCTCGGCGTGACAGCTGGATTGAACGGCGATGACCCGAAGGTGATCGCCACCGTGACGATGACGCCATCGGTGGCCGGCCAGATCACGGCCAACTCCGTCACCAACGTCGCGACCAACGACCCGATCAGCGGTGCGCCGTCCCCATACGTCCCGACGACCTGTTCGATCACGACCGGCACCACCATCGACACCAACTACACGCAGGTCTTCGCGCCCGACAACGAGACCGCCTTCGAAGCTGCGGGCGGCCTGCTCTCCGGGACGAGGACCATCGACGTCGCTGCAGGTGTCCCGGTCAGTGTCAATCTCGTCTGCCAGCACATCAGCGGATCGTTCACGCAGAGCATCCTCACCGACTCCGTGCTCACGGCGATCTACACGCCCGCACCCTGAACGGTCGGCGCCGACTCCCTCCGTGTGACGGGTCGGCGCACCCAGGCGTCACGCCGGGGTGATGCGGCCGCGTTCCAGGCGGAGCAGCAACGACGAACGTTCGAACGCCACGGCTCGGTGTGACACGGCGATCACCGTCACGCCTCGCTCGCGGAGGTTCTCCCACAGTTCGAGTTCGGTCTCGACGTCGACGGCACTCGACAGGTCGTCGAGCACCAGTAACTCGGGTTGGTGAACCAGAGCGCGCGCCATCGCAAGCCGCTGCCGCTGTCCACCACTGAGCCGGAGCCCCCGTGGCCCGATCAAGGTGTCGGTGCCCTCGGACATCGCGGACACGTCCGAGGCGATCGCGGCCACCGCCAACGCGACGTCGACCTGTCCATCCTCCACCGGCCCGAGGGACACGTTGTCTGCGACCGAATCGAAAATCAGCTGCGGCACCTGCGACAGGAATGCTGCGTTGGGCGGGACGAAGAACGCAGCACGGTCGTCGATCTCCATACCGTTCCAGCGGACGACTCCGGACGACTCCGCTCGCCAGGCCAGCCCCAGCAGACCGCGCAGCAGCGTGCTCTTGCCCGCGCCGACCGGGCCGGTGATCACGACGAACTCGCCGCGCCGCACCGTGAAGCTCACATCACGCACGCCGCCGCCGTCGCTGTGCACGATCGACAGGTGCTCGACGTCGAGTTGGTCGAGCACCGCACGGTCCGGGCGTGTCACCTCGGGGCGAACCCGCACATCGCTGGTCCCGACCGGGAGGTCACGATCCTGGACCGTGTTGGCCGCATCGCGGTCAGCGACCAGCTCGCTCATCCGATCGAACGCCACCGACACCTGCTTCTTGCGCGCCAGCAGGCGCCCGAGCATCCGCGGCAGGAAGGTGAGCCACCCGAGATAGGCGACGAACAGAGCAAGGAGCCCCACACCAAAGCTCCCCGACGCCAGTGCACCTGCGCTGACGATGAGCACGAGCCCCAGACCGATGTTTGCGGCGCCCTCGCTGAACGCAAACACGGACTCCTCCAGCACACGATCGCGCACCGCGGTCTGCCGGCGTCGATCGACGAGCGTGCGTAACCGGCCGAGCGTCGAGGCGCCCGCATCGTTGACCTTCACCGTGGTCGCGGCGGCCATCACGTCGCCGAGCAGGCCAGTGACCTCGCCGGTCGCCTCACGATCGGCGCGCCGGTAGGCCTTCAGCTTCGGGTCGAGCACGCGCGTGAGGGCGACCACCGCAACGAGTGGCACGATGAGAACGGCGGCTGCGGCCGGGTCGGCAGCACCCAGCACGAACGCGGCAATGACGGTGAAGACCAGGCCACCGGTGACGTCGATCGAGATGTCGACGAAATTGGCGACGTCCTCGGCGTCGTCGCGGAAGTGAGTGATGGCCGCACCCGCCGAGCCGACCGGTTGGCCCGCCTCGGGACCGCCACTGGCCATCTGCGCGGCCAGCAGGTTGGCGCGCAACAACGTCTGCATGTGCACCCAGACCCGCGTCCACACCATCGCACCGGCGTGGACCGCCGCCATCCGCACGATCTCACTGACGGCAACGAGCCCGGCCCATCGCACCGTGCCCGCCACATCGCCCTCGGCGAGCGTTCCATAGCCACGACCGAGGAAGTAGCCGCTGAATGCCGGCGTGGTGAAGAACAGCGTCCAGAGCGCGAGCCCGAGCCAAAACTCGCGCGCTCGGTGTTGCGAGACGCGCCAAGCGAGTTGCCACACGCTCATCTCGACGCCTCCAGGCCGAGGGCCAGCAGTCGCCGAAACTGACTGTCGTCGTCGTGCACCAACTCATCGCGCGTGCCCGCTTCCACGACGCGACCGCCATCAACAATCACGATGTCGTCAACGGTCTGCAGCGTCGAGAGCCGGTGGGCGATCACGATGGCTGTTCGGGTCGAGATCAACTGTGCCACGGCCGCCTCGATGCGCTCCTCGGTCGCAGGGTCCACTCGAGCCGTCGCCTCGTCGAGCACCACTAGGTCGGGGTCGCGCAGCCACACCCGGGCAAGCGCGAGGAGCTGGGCTTCACCCGCGGACAAACCGGTCCCGCCCGCACCGAGAGTGCGGTTGATTCCGGTGGCCAATTCATCGAGGCCGACGGCCTCGAGTGCGGTTGCGACTTCGGCGTCGTTGGGCCCGTCGTCGAAGAGGGTCACGTTGTCGCGAATCGTCCCAGCGAACAGCTCGACTTCTTGCGGGACCAACGAAATGCGACCACGCAGTTCGGACATCGGGATCTCATCGATCGGCACGCCGCCGATCGACACGGTTCCGGCGGTCGTCTCAACCAACCGCAGCACGAGACGCGACATCGTGGTCTTGCCGCTGCCGGTCCGCCCGACGATCCCCACTGACCGGCCCGCCCCAATCGTGAGGTCGATGTCGCGCAACACCGGCTGCTCGGCGCCTCGACCGCTGCCATCGCGATAGTCGAAGTCGACGTGATCGAACTCGACCGACAGCGCGCCGGCGGGTGGCGCGGTCGTACCCGCATCGATGATGTCGGCACGCACAGCCAACAGGTCGATCACTCGGACCATCGCGCCGTTCGCCTTCTGCACGGTCTCGAGTTGATGGACCACGTCTTCGAGCGGACGGGAGATCAGTTGCACGTACTGGAACAGCAGGAACGCTGTGCCGACCGTGATCGTGTCGTTCGAAACGAGGACCGCACCGATGACGAGGGCAAGCACCCAGCCGCCCGACAGCACCATCTGCACGAACCACCACATCGTCAGAAAGGCGCGCTCGCGCTTGACGCCGCTGACCATGGCGTCGCTGGAATCTTCGACAAAGCGCCAGGCGGTGTGCGCGGCAGCGCCATTCGAGCGCAGGTCCTCTGCCGCCGTCAGTCGTTCCTCGATCCCGCCATAGAGCCGGGCGAGCGAGCCCATTTCGTCGGATGACTCCGTCACCGCGCGATGTCGGCTGCGCACCACCACGGCAACCGACACAGCGAGGTACATCGCCATCCCGAGCGCAATCCGCCAGTCGACGAAGGTGAGAACGACGAGCATGCCCGCCACGAGCATCAGGGCGCCCACCGCCTTCGGGACGACCTTGCCGAGAAAATCCGAGACCGAGGTGACATCGCCGTCGACGCGCTGGATCAACTCGCCGGGGGTGTGGGTGCGGTGGAACTCGTGGTCGAGGCCCAACACGTGCTCGGCCATCTGCATCCGCAGCTCGTTCGTGGTCCGCCACGCCGCAACGGTCGCGTACCAGGCCACCGCGACCGCAAGTGCTTGGGCCGCCAGCGCGATGGCGAGGTAGATCACGCCGAGCCGGACCAACATGGCCGCCGTCGTGCCGTCGGTGGCTTCGTCGATCACTCGTCGCACCACGAGCGGACCGGCCAGCAGCAAGAGTGCGTTGACGCCAACGAGGAGGGTCAGAAACAGCCAGCGGGCGCGGTCGGGCCGCAGCAACTCGGCGAGAGCGCGCCAACGAGCGGGCGGCTCCCCCACCACTTCTTGGGCCATGTCGCCAGTCTCGTCGGGAATCGAGCGGCCGGCCGCATGGTTATTCAGTGCATGGCAATCCAGCGTCTCAACCACGCCGTTCTCTACGTCCGCGACGTCGAACGCTCGAAGCAGTTCTACGGCGACGTGCTCGGGTTCCGAATCGTGAGCGAGTTCCCAGGCGCCGCGTTCCTACAGGCCGCCGATTCGACGAATGATCACGACCTCGGCATCTTCCAGATCGGCGGCGACGCAGCCGATTCAGGCGCGGGCCGCACCTCGGTCGGGCTGTATCACCTCGCCTGGGAAGTCGACACGCTCGGCGAGTTCGAGCGGCTGATGCACGTGCTGTCTGACGCGGGCTCGCTCGTCGGGTCGAGCAGCCACGGCACAACCAAGAGCCTGTACGCCAAGGACCCCGACGGCCTCGAGTTCGAGATCGCCTGGATCATTCCAGCGCACCTCCTCACCGCGGACGACACCGGTGCTCGCGCTGGCGTGCATCCCCTCGATCTCGACGCCGAGATCGCCCGGTTCGGCCGCGACGAAGTGAGTGGCATCGGCATCTCCACCCCCGCCTGAATCAACTTGGCCGCAGTAGTTGCGCGAGCAAATAAACCGCGCCATGCTGGCCGCCATGCAACTCGACTTCTGGATCGACCCCATTTGACCGTTCTGTTGGCTGACGGCCCGTTGGGTCGTCGACGACGTGTCTCCTGAACGTGATCTCGATGTCAACTGGCGTCCGATCAGCCTGCTCTTCAAGAACGAGCCGCCGGAGGATTCCGACTACTACGGCCCGTCCAAATTCACCCACGGCCTCATGCGCGTGATGGAGTCGGTGCGGGCGGCAGCCGACACGACCGAGGCCGGCAACGCCGACGTGTTCAAGCTGTACTGGGAAGCGGGCAGCCGCATCCATCACGACGGCAACCGTGGCTTCACCGCAACGGAGCTGCTCGAAGCCGTGGGGCTCGACACATCGCACGCATCGGCGTTCGATGACGAGAGCTGGGACGCGACGATCAGAGCGGAGATGGACGCCGGGCTGGCCCTGGTTGGCACCGACGTGGGCACACCGATCATCGCCATCGACCGATCCGACGGCGAGCGGGCCGGCTACTTCGGCCCGGT
>CAXMZV010000166.1:0-7894 GCA_964199985.1 Candidatus Ilumatobacter isfjordensis
GCCGACGCGAAGAGCACGGCGACCTTGCCGACGGATTCGCCCTTGCCCGCACTGACGCGCAACGCCGGTTCGACGCATTGATCCACACCTTCCGGATGGGGCCGCGTCCTCGTCGCCGCCGGACTCGCCACCGCAACCGACCTCGACAGCAACCCCATCGACCCGTTCACCGGGCCGCCTGTCGACGACATCGACGGCCTGCTTGCCGACTCCGATCGAGTTGTCATCGACATGGGCGAAAAAAACGCCTCTTCACCGGCAACGCCCGCAACGCAGCCAACTTCTGATCAAACACCGGATGCGAACTCCCCGCCGACTGCTGCGATGTCGACCAGGTCAACGAATGGGACCGCGACCGAGGGACCACCGACCAAAACAACGCGGCAGTGCTCTGCCGGTTCCACAACAACGACAAACACCGCAACCAATGACGCACCAAACGTGCGGCCAACAGATCGAGCTACACGATTGGCCCCGACGGGAGCATCCTCATGCCGGTCGGCGCCAGACCACCCAACTTCAACAACGAAATCGAAGACGACGACCTCGACGCCGATCCCGAACACGACGACCCCGAAACCATTGCCCGACTCACTGCACTCGCCCGCAACCGCCTCGACGACCTGCCACGTTCGGCGGAGCAACACAATGCCATCCGGCGACCTCTCCGAGCGTCATCGACCTTGGCGTCATTTGTCCTGGTGGCGGTGGCAACCGGCTTGGCTGGAATCGAACGTGTGCAGGGCGGTCGTCGGCCCTACCGTGCACGTCGATGTCCACCGGCCAACCATCTTTCACGAGCGCTGCTGAACCAACTCGGCGACGTTTTCGCCTCGACCGGACGGCGCTCTCCGATTCGATCCCGCTGGTCATCCCGGCGATCCCGTTCGGGTTCGTCCTCGGGCTGGCAATCACCGAATCGGAGATGCCCCTGTGGGCGGCATGGCTGACGTCGCCACTGATCTTCGCCGGTGCCGCCCAGCTCACGATGGTCACCATTGCCGGCAGCGCATCGCTGTGGGCGATCATCTCCGCCGTTCTGGTGATCAACAGTCGCCACGTGATGTACAGCGCAGCCTTGGCGCCCCCGTTTCGACACCAACCTCAATGGCTGCGCTGGCTCGCGCCGTTCGTGATGGTCGACCAGGTCTTCGCGCTTGCTGTGATGCGCACCAACAACCCGCCCGCGTCGTTCCGTCGCTATTACATCACGATCGGCATCGTCTTCTTCACGGTCTGGAATCTCGTCGTCCCGTTGGGCATGGTGGTCGGCCCAATCATTCCCGAGTCGTGGCAGCTCGACTTCGCTCCCGTCGTGATGTTCGCTGGGCTCACGCTCTTCGCGATCAAACGTGTTCCGGCGGGTGTTGCTGCGCTCGTCGGCGGCCTGGTCTCGCTGACAGCAGCGGGGCTGTCGGATCGGCTCGGCATCTTGGTCGGCGCCATCACCGGCGTCATCGCCGGTGCGATTGCCGATCAGTGGCTGACCACGCGCAATGCCCCTGAGCAGACTGCGGAGACCGCATGAGCCACGGCGGCGCGGCCCTCGTCCTCATCGTCTGCGCCGCGGGGACCTATTTGTTCCGCGGCGGCGTAATTCTGCTGTTCGCCGACCGCACGTTCCCACCGGTGATCGAGCGAGCCCTGCAGAACGTCGGCCCTGCCGTGCTGGCCGCACTCACCGTGAACCTCGCCGTCAGCGGCGGAGGCGGGTCCGGCGTCACCATCGTCGGGGCAGAGATGGCCGCCTTGGCCGTTGCCTGCGGTGTCGCGGTCTGGCGCAAGAATCTTCTGTGGACCCTCGCCGCCGGCATGGTGGCACTCTGGGTCCTCAGCGCCCTCTGAGTGACTTCGGGGTCGGGACCAGACGCCACTCAGACGAGTCGGAATGTCACGCCGCAGATGTCGTGTGTCTCACCGCAGCGAGCACGATCGGTCGCGACAAGGTCGACGCCGTCGATGCCCTCGCCTCGCTCCCCTGCCTCGACGAACTCGACGGCTCGTCGCACGTTGAGTTCGGTCCATCGCGAGGTCATCGCTGCAATGTCCATTGCCCCGACAGTGACACCGGCAATCCCTCCGACGACCGAGTCATCGCTGTTCGCCTGCCAGCTCGGGCCGGCCCAGGTCCAACTGCCATTCGGCACGGGCTGATCGATCGAAACCAAGGCTCCCCCGACGTCACGCGGGTGCAAGTGCCGGCCGCGAATCGTCGGGAAGTCGCCCGCCCACACGACGCGCACGTCGTGCGCGGCGAGGTGCGCCATCCGGTCGTCGAGGTCGTCGCACTCGTAGATGGCCATGTAGCCACCGTCGCCCTGGCGCTTGTCGAGCAACCGCCCGGCGGTGGTGCCCTCCTCCGTCGGCGACACCACTTCGAGGAACTGGTCGCCGATGACCATCAGCGCATTGTGGAGGCCGAACTCGGCGACACCTGGGTCGTGGAAACAGATGGAGAGACCGAACGTGTCACACAATTGGCTGACAACGGCATCGAGGTCATGTGCCACGAGGGCAACTTGGCGGAGTCGGAACATCAGGGTGTCTCCTGTTCATCGGGTTGATGACCGTTCGCGAGGAACGCGGTCATCGTCGGATAGACGGTTCGGTCCTGCAGGGGGAAGAAATGGCCACCGTTGAACACTGCAAGACGAGCGTTCGGCATGGTCTCGGCCAGGAGTTCAGAATTGGCCATCGGTGCCATCAGGTCATACTCGCCAGCACAAACCAGCGTCTCATGGGTGATGGTCGCCAGGTGTGCTTCGACGTCGTGACCGGACCGAGCACCGATCTGGCGGACCAGCCCGTTCAGCTCGTCCGGCGGCGGTGTGGTGCGTGCGCGCTCGACCATCACGTCATAGAAGGGACCCAGGCCGGGAATCGGCTCATCCGCGTCGGGGTCCCAACGAGCATCGTTCAACAGCATGCGTTGGGCGAAGGCCGCCTCGCGTTCCAGCTTGGCCAACTCATGCAGCGGATACGACGGGTGTGCACCACCCGGAGATGTGCAGCTGAGGACGAGCCGATCGATGAGGTGCGGATGTCGCACGGCCAGGTTCAGCGCGACCATGCCGCCAAAGCTGGTGCCGATCACATGGCATCGGTCCCAACCGGCGTGCTCGAGCAGCGCCGCAGCATCATCGGCGTACTGCTCCATCGTGTACGTGCCGTCGGGTCGACCGGACTGGCCGAGTCCACGTTGGTCGTACGACAACACACGGAATGCCGTGTTCAGTGGCGAACGATCCGCGAAGGCCCGGCGGAGGTCTGCTCCGGTGCCGCTGATGTTCAGGACACGGGCACCGTCTTCGACACCGTGGAACTCGTAGTACAGATCGACGTCGGTTCCCGATGCGTGTGTCACGTGGGCCACGGGCATCTCCGCATCTTGACCGAACCCACGCTTCCGAGCCGACCTGAACGCCAACCCGAACGTCGGGGTGACGGCACGGTACGTTCGCCGCATGTCCGCTTCCCTTGATCCGAAGCACCCGAACCATCCAGATCTGGGCTTCTACACACTGGCCGGTGCTCCCGAATCGCCCCGCGATCTCATCGACGAGGTCATCGAAGCCGAGCGACTTGGCCTCGGCACCGCGTTCATCTCCGAGCGCTTCAACATCAAGGAAGCGGCAACGCTGTCGGGCGCTGCCGGTGCCGTGTCGAACAACATCGACATCATCACCGGCGCAACCAACCACAACACGCGACATCCCATCGTTACCGCCTCGTATGCGACCACGATGCACCGGCTGACCGGTGGACGTTTCTCGCTCGGCATTGGCCGCGGCATCGCGCCGATGTTCAAGGCCTTCGGGATCCCGCCGATCACCACCGCCCAGATGGAGGACTTCGCGCTCGTGATGCGCCGTTTGTGGAAGGGCGAGACCGTCGTCGGTCACGATGGCCCGATCGGCAGCTACCCCGTCCTGCGACTCGACCCCACATTCGACGAGGACATCCCACTCTCGATCGTTGCCTTCGGTCCGAACACACTCGATTTGGGCGGGCGCGTCTTCGACAACGTGATTCTCCACACCTTCTTCACCGACGAGACCTTGCAGCGCTGCGTCCGGACCGTGAAGGACGCCGCCGAGCGGGCCGGCCGAGACCCGACGTCGGTGCGGGTCTGGTCGTGTTTCGCGACCGTCGGCGATCACATCGACGAGCCGCTGCGGTTGAAGAAGACCGTCGGGCGACTCGCCACGTATCTCCAGGCATACGGCGACTTGATGGTGTCGACCAATCAGTGGGACCCCGCCGTTCTCGACGCCTTTCGGGCCGACTCGATGGTGTCGACGATCGGCGGCGCGATCGATGCCATCGCCACCACCGACCAACTCGAACACATTGCCACGCTGCTCCCCGACGAATGGCTTGCTCCAGCGGCAACCGGCAGCCCCGAGGCATGTTCCGCGGCCGTGCAGCGCCAGATCGACCTCGGCGCCGACGCCGTGATCATGCACGGGGCCACACCGAACGAACTCGCTCCGATTCTCGAAGTCATCACCTGAACCACATGTTGTGTTGGCGTCCGAACCTGCGACACTTACGTCATGGCCACGCTCGTTCTCACCGTCATCGGCAACGACAAGTCCGGGCTGGTCGATGCGCTTGCCGAGCCGATCGCCACGCACGGCGGGAGCTGGGACCGCAGCCACATGGCTCGCGTTGCCGGCCAGTTCGCCGGTCTCGTCGTCGTCTCAGTTCCTGACGATCGCGTCGCCGCGCTGACGGCGAGTTTCGGAGACTTGAATGCGCAGGGTCTCGACGAGCAGGTCGCCATTGCGTCCACAACCGATGAGGATGCCGACTCGTCGTTGATGAGCTTGCAGCTCGTCGGACAGAACCGCCCCGGCATCATTCGCGAGATCTCAGCCGCCCTCGCCGGTCGAGACGTGAGCATCCTCGAGCTGGAGACCAATACCACCTCGGCGCCGATGTCGGGCGAGCCGCTCTTCGAGGCTCGCGCCACACTGCGCATCCCGCCCGAACTCAACCAGGACGATCTGCGCGACGCCCTCGAAGACATCGCGAACGAGATGATGGTCGATCTGGAATTCGGGGAATCATCCCCGACAACGACCGGTTGACTCCAACCGACCAACCCACGTTGAACGACGACAGCAGAGAGGGGGCGAGAGTGGACGACCACGACAACACACGTGACCGCATCCGGCTGACGCAGTTCAGCCACGGCGCTGGTTGAGGCTGCAAACTCGCCCCTGGCGAGTTGGCGCACGTGGTGCGCCATCTGGAGTCCGAACATCCCGACGAGCTCCTCGTCGGCACCGAGACCGGCGACGATGCTGCCGTGTGGAAGATCGACGCCGACCAGGCGATCGTGTCGACCGCCGACTTCATCACCCCGGTGGTTGACGACGCGCGCACCTGGGGCCGCGTTGCCGCAGCGAACAGCGTCAGCGACATCTACGCGATGGGCGGCCGACCGTTGTTCGCCCTCAACCTTGTCGGCTGGAACAAGGACGAACTGCCCACCGAGCTGCTCTCCGAGCTGCTGGCGGGCGGCCAAGACATTGCCTCGGCAGGCGGCTTTGCCATTGTCGGCGGTCACACCATCGACGACCCCGAGCCCAAGTACGGCATGTCGGTCACCGGCATGGTGCACCCCGACCGGATCCTCCGCAACAGCGGCCTGCGCCCAGGCGACGACATCATCCTTACGAAGCCACTCGGCATCGGCGTCCTCACCACGGCCATCAAGTCCGGCGCGGCGAGCGAAGCCGAAGCTGACGCGGCCGTGGAGTCGATGGTGCGGCTCAACGACATCGCAGCCCGGCTCGCCGTCGAAACAGGCGCCACTGGCGCCACCGACGTCACCGGCTTCGGGCTGCTCGGTCATCTCGGTCGCATGGCGCTCGAGTCGCACGTGTCGGTCACGGTCGAGTTCGATGCGATTCCGTTCCTGCCCGGTGCCGTCGATCACGCCAAGGCAGGCGTGATGCCAGGCGGCAGTCGCCGCAACCTCGAATGGGGTATCGAGTTCCTCGACACCGGCGACCACGACGAAGTCCATCAGCTCCTGATCGCCGACGCTCAGACCTCCGGCGGTCTCGTCTTCGGTGTCGATCCCGGAGCAACCGCAAACATCCTCGCCGAGCTCGAAGCCACTGGCCACACCGCCGCCCGTATCGGCACCGCTAGCCCAGGCATTGCCGGCATCGTCCTCCGCTAGGTCAACGGCACCCACGTTGCTGTGACACCGAGGGCCCTACCTGCGACGACAGAAGTGGCCGACTATGAACCGTCGGTACGAGCGTGGGGCCTGCTGTGGTCGGGTGGCCACTACAGCCAGTTGAGTTCCGGCCAGGATCAGCAGCAGAGGCGCCAACATGACCGCTGCCATGCCAGATGCGCTGGACGTTGTGCCGACAATGGCAACCACCACGACGAGCGCAGCAACGATGGCGCTGGCGATTGACAGGGAGCGTCGCACCCTGAGGAATCCCTCGTGCTGACTGCCGACGCGTCTCTCGACATCAAATTCTTGTTGGCCGTAGACCGGCCTGACAATCGGGCTGCTGGGGAACCCGGAGGGATTCCGGTCACGTGTCACGATCCCATTGAATCAGGTCTGGCTAATCGGGTCTGCCTCGGCTGGAGGCGAGTCCCGTCACGAATCGCCGAGATGGCGGAGCACGTCGTCCAACGTGGTGTGGTCGACGTCGGTCACAGCACTCAGTCGTCGGTAGATGTCGGCCGCCCCGAGGTGGAACCCGTCGGGGAGTCCAGCATCGGAGAAGGAGTCGGCGATCTCGTGCATCTCACCTTCAAACCTCCAGGCTTTCGGTCCGATCGTCGCCGGGATTGCTTCGCTGCGATCGACGAGTTCGGGCATCGATGTCTCCCACTCGGCTCGCAGGTCATCGAGGACCCCCTCGCGTTCAGCCAGTGCGTTGATTGCCAGCAGCAGGGCACTCGTGCCCTTCGTCCACGCGGCGAACGCCATCTTCACCGCCGACGCAGCACCCACACCACCGTCGATGACTCTGACCTCGAGTGGCGAGGACAAAAAGAGCGTCTCCACCCGGCCCGCCGACGGGCCCGACAGATACAACCGCGTCGTGCCAGGCCTCCGGACGGGCGGACCGACGATTCCGCCGTCGACGACGTCGCCGAACAGTCCGGCGATGGCGCGGCTCGTGGCCGGCGACACGGCGTTGGCATCGACGTATGTCCCTCCGAATCCGAGCTCGGCAACCGCTCGGGCCGTGTCGAGCGCCGCCGCCGGTGGGCAGACCGAGACGATGACCGACGAAACGTTCACCAGTTCGCTCAACGTTCCGACGTCGATCAACGCGGCGATCGCGGCGCGGTCCAACGTCGCCTGGGACCTGTCGGCGGACGCCCACATCACGTTCGATCCAGGCGTCATGGCCGCGCCAATGGTGACCCCCATGGCACCGGGATGGACCAGGCCCACCGTCGTGCTGTTCTCCATGTTCAGACACTACGACCGGCGCCGGGAACGAGCAGCGGCGGCCCGCGTCGTGGGTCCGGCCAACGACGGCGGCGTTGTGTTGCCGGTGACGTGTCAGAGTGAGGTGATGCCGGCTGGTGACAATTCTGACGTGCGCCTCTCCGCCGCCGAGGCGACGGCTATGTACTCCACGGCTGCAGACGCCGATTTTGAAGTTGTTGGTCGACTGGCGGGAGGCGAGACCGGCGCGACCGAGATCAGGTCCAGCAGCGACGAGCGACGCGTCCTGAAGTGGGAATCCGGTCCGCGCAACATTGCGAGCCGCATTGAAGGAGCCAACCTCGCGGAGCGCCTACGCGCTGAAGCCGGCTGGCCGGTTCCAGAGCAACACGTCGTCCAGTTTGACCGCTGGTTGTTCGTCGCTCAGCAGTTCATGAGCGGTGGTCCGGTGAC
>CAXMZV010000167.1:0-7862 GCA_964199985.1 Candidatus Ilumatobacter isfjordensis
GACCGTCGTACGGATCGTCGACCGCGTCGTTGTCATCGCTGGCCACTGCCTGGACGAGCAGCCCGACGAAACCGATGACCGTGAGCGCCATCAACACGTGACCGACGGCCACGACCGTGGAGTACGCGTCGCGCTGCTCGTCGAATCCGGCGATGTACTGGGGGAGCGACGCGAGCACCGTGGCGAGCACGCCGAGACCCGCGAGGGGCAGCAGTTTGGCGTTCGGCAACTGCACGCCCCAGAGCTTCGGGGCCCAGTGGGCCATACCGCCGATGGCTGCCAGGACCAGGCCGTAGACGACGTAGACGAGGGAGCCCACTTCGAACGTGGAGTCCTGCAGCTTGAAATCCTCAATGGCGTACATCGCGCTGCCGAGGATGCCGACCATGATCATGCCGGAACCGAGGAAGCCAAATGCCATGGCCGGAGTGAGGTTCGGCTTGACGCCGCGGACCGGCTTGGCGACGAAGAGCGACATGAGGAGCACGATGGTGATGCCGAGCAGCGGCAAGAGGTTGAAGAAGGCCGACGGGGCGATGTCCGAGACGGCGTCCTGACCGAAGCTGTCGACCTCGGCCACACCGAACACTGCCTGCTGGGTGACACCGGCGAAGGCGGCGACACCGACGAGTGCGAAGCCGGCGTACATGACGCCTCGCGCCGGAGTGCGCTGCTTGAACAACAGCGCGGCGCCCTCGGCGAGCACACCAAGCGCCGGAATGGCGAACAGGAAGCTCGTGGGCTGAGTGAAGATCCAGAGGGCCCAGTCGTAGATCGCCGTGTTGCCACCGAACGCTTCGCGGCCGTTGCGATGATCGAGGAAGAGATAGGTGACTGTTCCGAGCAGCACCGGCATCACGAGCACGAGGCCGATGCCCGTGATCATCGCCGACATCGAGAAGAACGGGACACGCCGCATGGTCATGCCGGGCGCCCGTGTGGTGAGCACGGTGACCGCGATCGATGCGCCAGTGGCGGCGAGGCCGATGGCCATCAGGCCGTGCGCCCCAAGAAAGAGGTCGACCATGTCGGAGTCGTCGCCCAGACCGCCACCGTTGTTGACCAGGGCGATGATGCTGAGGATCAGGCCACCGGCCCACATCCAGAAACCGGCCGCAGCTAGCCGCGGGAACGCCAACGCGCGGGCGCCGAGCTGCATCGGAACCACGGCAATGCACAGGCCGACAGCCAGTGGCAGCAGCGTGCCGAACACGAGGCCGACACGCTGGGCGTCGAGCAGCTGCGGAGCGGCGTCGTCGTCGATGTTGGCAATGCCGGCGCGCTCAAGACTGATGATGACGTTGACCACGATGGTCCCGAGCAGGCCGATCAGGCCCGCGCCGAGGAACATCCGGCCGATCTTCTTGTGGTCGGTCGACGTGAGCCAATCGGCGTCTGTCGCCAACAGCTGCGCGACGATGCCGTTGCGCTCGTCGGCCGTTGCCGTGGCGGCATCGGTGGTGGGATCAAGAGTGGTCATACGAAATGGAGCTCACAATTTTCGGTTCAACGGATCAAATCGACTGCAGGTAGCGGCACACAACGGCCCGAGACTACTTGCCGAGGGGTGCATCTTCTGAAATCACAGCGAGATTCGTGACGGACGGCGGAGCGCATGTTCACAAGCTCCTGATCATGTTCGTGGGGTGCGCCGATCAGCGTCAGGGTCACAAGGCCATTGTCGACCATCACCAGCCGTACTCGACAAAGACATCGAGCGACATTGCGCCGAACAGCAACGTGACGTAGGTGATGGAGAAACCAAAGAGTCGCATGCTCGCCTGGGGCGTGGGGTGCCGGCCCAGAGCAATCGTCCCGCCGAGGAAGATCGCGCCGAGCACGACGGCGGCGACGCCGTAGATCCAGCCCAGTTCGGCGACTGGAATGAGGACAAGCGTCGAGATGACGAGCGCCACCGTGTACCAGGTCATCTGCCGCACCGTCTCAGCCATCGGCACGACGCTCGGCAGCATCGGCACGTCGGCAGCGCGGTAATCGTCGGCGTACTTGACGGCAAGTGCCCAAAAGTGGGGCGGCGTCCACAGGAACATGACGATGAACAGCACGATCGGCGTCCAGGTGACATTGTTTTGCACCGCAGACCAGCCGACCAGGACCGGCACGGCGCCCGCAGCGCCACCGATCACGATGTTCTGGCGGCTCGTGCGCTTCAACCAGATCGTGTACACCCCGATGTAGAACGCCGCTGCAGCGAAAGCGAGCATGGCCGACAGCAGATTCGCTCCCGCCCAGAGCACGGCAAAGGCAACGACCTGCAGGCTGAGGGCAAAGATGAGCGCATTGCGCGGTTCGATGATGCCGGTGACGAGCGGGCGAGTCTGCGTGCGTTCCATCAGCGCATCGATGTCGCGATCGACGTACATGTTGACCGCATTGGCGCTGCCAGCCGACAGCGTGCCGCCGATGAGGGTGAGCACGACGAGCCACGTGGACGGCCAGCCGCGCTCGGCAAGGATCATCGTGGGCACCGTGGTGATGAGCAGCAGCTCGATGATTCGTGGCTTGGTCAGCGCGACGTAGGCGCCAACGACCGTGGTGGGCGTGCGACGACTGCCGTGGGCTACTCCACCGGGCGCGAGCCGCGACGGAACGAGGGGGCGAGAGCCGACGGCCATTGCACCCATCGTACGGTGGCGCGAGGAACCCGGCCAACGTGGGCGACGCGTGTTTCCCAAGCCGTCTCCAGGCAAGACCGCGTCACGACGGGGTCGGGGCCCGATGTGACGCAGACGGATGAAGAGTCGGCGCGCGACACGCAGATAGCGTCCGAGGCGATGGGCCGTAGGTATGACACCGTTTCGTTTCTCACCGACTACGGGCTGCAGGACGAGTTCGTCGGCGTGTGTACCTCGGTGATTCGGGAACTCGCACCGCACGCTTCGGTCATCGACTTGACCCATGGCATTGCGCCGTTCGACGTGCGCGCCGGTTCCCTCGCCCTCGCCCGCAGCATCAGCTATGTGGCCTCCGGTGTCGTGCTGGCCGTGGTCGACCCCGGCGTTGCCACGTCACGTAAGGCCATCGCGATCGAGGTCGCCGACGGTGAAGGCGTGCTCGTTGGCCCGGACAACGGCCTCCTCGCTCCAGCGGTCTCGATGACCGGCGGTGCCGGGCGAGCAGTCGAGTTGACCAACGTCGACTACCAACTCCATGCCATCGGCGCCACCTTTGCCGGCCGCGACGTGTTTGCCCCGGCAGCCGCACACCTCTGCAATGGCGTCGATCTGATGGAGCTCGGCGATCCCGTCGACGCTGACCTCTTGCTGCCGGGCGTCATCCCACTCCCCCAGTCCGACGACACCAAGGTGATTGCGCAAGTGCTGTGGATCGATCGGTTCGGCAATGCGCAGCTCAACGTTGGACCCGACGACCTGCCCGCGACGTTCGGGTCACGCATCAACGTGCGGATCAGTGCGCCCACCGACCCCTCAGGCGAAGTCACTCGGAGCACGGTCCGTGCCACATCCTTTGCCGAACTCGTCGGTGGCAGCGTCGGCCTCGTGCTCGACTCGAGCGGAATGCTCGCCATCGCGATGGATCAGCGATCCGCGGCGGAAGAACTCGCCCTCGACGCCGGCGACCAAGTGACGCTCACGCCTGCCGGCGACGCCGACACACCCACGCCACAGCCCGTGTCGATCCGCCCCAGCTCACCCGCCGCCGCGCCACACCTTCCGACACCGCCCCAACGAGGCGATGAATTCTGACAGTCCCGATGACGTGGCCCTTGTCACAGAGCCACTAGAGCACCTATGGTGATCTTCGTAGAACGCGTTCGCCCTCGACGGCGAACAGCGCGTGACGGAGCCGGTGCCACCTGGGGGGTTGGCACCGGCTCTGTTCGCGTCTGCGGTGCCGTTCGCGTTGTGGCCCGACTCAGGCTCCGAGTTCGCGGCTGCGTTCGGTTGCGGCTCGCACCGCCGCCGCGAACGTGCCGCGGAGGTCGCGTTCGTCGAGCACGCTGAGTCCGGCTGCGGTCGTGCCGTTCGGCGAAGTGACGTTGCGGCGAAGCGTTGCAGGGTCGCCGTCGCGAGCCAGCAGTGTCGATGCGCCAAGCAGCAACTGGCTGACGACACGGTCGGCGGTCAGCCGCTCGATGCCTTCCGCGACTGCGGCGTCAGTCAACGCCTCGGCGATGAGAAAGATGTAGGCAGGGCCGGAACCAGCGACGCCGGTGAATGCATCGAGCTGCGCTTCAGGCAGGCGATCGACGATGCCGACGGCGCCGAGCACCGATTCGGCCCACGCAAGGTCGTCATCAGTGGCAGCGTTCCCGCCGGCAATCGCCGACGTGCCTTTCCCGACCAGTGCCGGCGTGTTTGGCATACACCGGACGACCGCGACGTCAGCCCCTGCGGCAACCTCGATGGTGGCGATGTTGACGCCTGCGGCGATCGACAGAATACGGGTCGCGCCAGCCGCAACCGCTGCGGCGGTCGCATCCGGAACGCCGGGCGGCTTGACCGCCAGCACCGCGGAATGGCACGGCGGAATGGTGTCGACGACGGCGACACCGGGAAACATGTCCACGAGCTGCTCGCGCCGGGCGTCGAGTACTTCAACGACCGCCAACGTGCCTGGCGAGAACGCGCCTGACTCGATCATCCCGCCGAGGAGGGCGGCACCCATGTTGCCGCCTCCGACCATGACGACATCGACTGCGTCGACAACCTCGGCGGATGTTGCTGATGGCTGGGCATCGCTCATACGGCCGAAGTTACCGGGAACCGCCCGGGCGGATACGAGGGACCGACTCCCCCGAGACGTACCCGCCCGGACACTGGGACAGTGGGCGCCGACGCGAGCCGAGGGGAACAAGAACGCGAACAAAGACGCCGGATCACCAGTGGCACAGCCGGTCGACCGACGTCAGCCGGCGAAGCGGCTGGCAAATCCGATGCGGAGCATCCCGGTGAAGCACTGCTCGACCTGGGCGTAGAGCGTGCCGAGCACCCGATCGAGCTCGTCGCGGTCGACGTGGTCGACGGGCACCTCGCCGCGCAGAAAGATCGCACCCTCGACACCGATGGAGAAGCGAGCGCCGACCAGGCGGTCGTTTCGCCGCAGTATGTGTTCGTACAGCTGCGCGTGGTTCTCCTCTGGCGCGGGCATCACGTAGGTCTCGTACCGCAGCGTGCGTTGACCAAGCGTGAGCCACACCGTGGTGAAGTCCTTGTCGTCGCCGCGCATCCGTACGAACCAGCGAACATCGTCATCGGGAGAACGGTCGACGGCAACGATGTGATCGTGGGCGGCATCGAGCTCGCCGAGCCACTCGTCGATCTGTCGTTCGAGTACGGCGAGTTGCTCGCGGGTGAAGGCGTCAGTCACGACACGACCTCGGGTGCAGGGTTCGTCACGACTGCTGCCCCCTTGGTTCCGTTCGTTCCATTGGCCGCGGCGTCGGCGAGCACGTCATCGATGTCGCGCACCTCGGTCACATCGTCGACATGGCAGCTGACGAGTTCGGCGGCTGCGTCGAGATCGACATACAGCGACCGGAGCCGGTCGGCTGCTGCGCGCCAGGTGTATGAACGGGCCCGCTCTTGTGCGGCAGCACCCATAGCGGCGGCGAGGTCGGAGTCGTCGAGGATCGTCGCCATCGCTGCAGCGAAGTCGGCTGGCCGCCGCCCCTCGATGAGGAAGCCGGTCTCGCCGTCGTCGACAAGGCTGAGCAGCCCACCAACGGCGCTGGCAACCACCGGAATGCCGCACGCCGCCGCTTCGAGTGCGACCAGTCCGAAGCTCTCGCTTCGACTGGGCACGAGCACGACGTCGGCCGCGCGGTACCAGGACGAGAGCACGTGGTGCGGCTGCGGTTCGATGAAGTGCACTTGGTCGTGCAGGCCAAGTTCGTCGACGAGCGCATGCGCCTCTGCTGCTTGCACGTCGCCGTTACGTCCACTCGAGCCACCAACGATGGCAAGTTGCACGTCGTCGCGTTCGAGCGCGGCGAGAGCTCTGATCGCCACGTCGGGACCTTTGAGCGGTTGGATGCGGCCGACGAACAAGATGAGCGGACAGTCTTCATCGAAGCCAATCGCCTTGCGCGCGCCGGAACGATCGCCGGGTGCGAAGAAGGCGTGTTCGACACCGGGCGAGATGATCTCGATGCGTCCGGCCGGGTCGCCATACAGCCGGCGGAACTGTTCCTCTTCTTCGGCGCAACTGACGCAGATGCCATCGGAACATTGGATGATCTCGGCTTCGGCGCGGTCGCGCCATCTCGGCTCGGGGTCGCCACCTTCAGCCTTGACCCGGGCGAGCGTGTGGAACGTCGACACGAACGGCACACCGAGTTCGTGCTTCAGGTGGTGGCCGACGACGCCACTGAGCCAGTAGTTGCCGTGGATCACGTCAGGCATCTCGTTCGCTTTGAACCACTCGATCACGCCATGGCAGAACTGGTCGGAGATCTCGGGCAACGCCTCTTTGGGCAGGTGGTGCGGACCCGCCTCGATATGGACGACTCGATGGCCGGGTTCCACCATCACTTCGGCCGGCAGACCCTCGCGATCGGCACGGGTGAACGTGGTGCACTCGACGCCGGTCTGGGAGAGCGACGACACCAGCTCACGCACGTAGACGTTCATGCCCCCGCTGTCACCCGATCCGGGCTGCAGGAGTGGTGACGTGTGAAGTGAGATCACTGCGACACGTTTCACCACGGCCTGGACGCTAACGGTCAGCCTGTCGACGGCGCTACGTGTGCCCGCAAGCAATGCGGGTGATCTTTGGTTCAGTCCGCGAGGAGGGAGTCGACGCTGGCTTCGCCGTCGCGGTAGCGACGCACCAGTTCAGCGCTCAAGGCGTCGAGGCGATCGAACCGCTCGCGGCGGTCGGACGAGACGCGGGTCTCGAAGCGGCCGATCGCATCGGACAGCGCGAGGAGTTCAGCGTCGTCGAGGCCGTCCAGCCGACCGAAGTGGTGCTCGGCGCACACTGCGTCGAGCTCGTCTGCGAGGGCGTTGTCGCTCAGATCTTCGGTGGGCCGCGGCGGGCGAGCGGGGCCACCGGTCAGGTGCTGGCTCAGCACACCGCCAATCTGTTCACTGAGATCGGCGTCGGGACCAGCGTCGCGGCGAGCATGTGCGCTCTTCACGAGGTCGAGACGCGCTTGCGCAACGCGGCGCGCGTACGACACCACGTCGTCCTCGTGCTGCAGTTGCTGGCGCAGCGCGCGCAATTCGTCGAGCGACAGATCAGCGGGGTCAGGGCTGATGGCGGTGTTGGTGTCGGTCACGTGGATCCTCCAGAGACGGGCGGGAGTACCGCCACTTCATCGTGCGGCCCGACCATGGTGTCGGGAGCAACGTCGTTGCCGTTGACCCAGATTCGGCAGGTGGTGAGCACCTCGGCGAATCCAGATCCGTAGCTTTGGGTGGCAGCTGCGAGCACATCGGCAACGGTGGCGCCGTCGAATGCGTCGCTCCCGGTGCCTGCGGCTTCGCGAGCAGATGCGAACAGTCGCAGCTTCGCCATAGCCGACAATCTAACGGCGGCGAGCGGCGTGACCGGGACACAGTGTGAGGCAGTGTTGTGGCCTGGGACAGACAACATCGACACCGGGGTCATCATCGGTGGTATCGGCACGTTCGATGAGGAACTTGAGCAGAAATTCAAGAAAATCTCTTCACCACCTGCTCAGCGGCTCGGAGCCTGACGGGGCAAGGGTCAGGGGGCAGCGACGAAGACGTCGGCAGGGGCCAGTCCGGCAACAAAGCCGATGGTGGCGACCAGCAGCGTCAACCCGATCGCCAGGTGGCGCACCGATGACTCTTCCAGGCGTCGCGTGGCGCCGTAGTGACCGAGTTCGGGCTGTGGCATGCGTCGCATCGCGA
>CAXMZV010000168.1:0-7846 GCA_964199985.1 Candidatus Ilumatobacter isfjordensis
ACTTTCGACGGATCGAAAACCCTCCCCCGTATGTCTTCTCCGTCATCAATCGACTGAAGATCTAGGCACGTCAAGCAGGCAACGACGTCGTTGACCTCGGGTTCGGCAACCCGGACATTCCCTCGCCTGACGTGGCGGTCGCCAAACTCGCCGAGGCAGCACAGAATCCCAAGAACCACCGGTACTCGCTGAGCCGCGGCATTCCGAAGCTGCGCGAAGCAATCGCCGGCTACTACAAGAACAAATGGGACGTCGATCTCGACCCCGAGCTCGAGATCACCAACACGATTGGTTCCAAGGAGGGCTTCACACACTTGATGTGGGTGTTGCTCGACCGGGGCGACGCGGCCATCGTGCCGAGCCCGAGCTACCCCATCCACATGTACGGCCCACTCTTTGCCGGCGCCGACTTGCGCCAGGTCCCGATGAAGTTCCTCGCCAACCCGAGCCAGCGCGAGAACTTCGCCGACGACTTCATGGACAGCCTCAACACAGCGTGGGATGTCGGCTGGCCCAAGCCGCGAGTGCTCGTGATTTCGTTCCCGCACAACCCGACTGGCGCCACGGTCGACTTGGCGTTCATGCAGCGCGTGGTCGACTTCTGCCGTGAGAAGGAGATGATTGTCGTCCACGATCACGCCTACGCCGACATCGGCTTCGACGGGCACGAGCCGCCGAGCATCCTGCAGGCCGAAGGAGCCAAAGAGTGTGCGGTCGAGCTGTACTCGATGACCAAGAGCTTCTCGATGTCAGGGTGGCGCTGCGCGTTTCTGCTCGGCAATGCCGACGTCGTGCAGGCGCTGGTCAAGATCAAGAGCTACCTCGACTATGGCATGTTCCAGCCGGTGCAGATCGCGGCAACGGTGACTCTCAATGAAGCCGCTGACTTCCCTGACCAGGTCCGCGGGGTCTACGAGTCGCGTTGCGACACGCTGATCGACGGCCTCAGCCGCATTGGCTGGGACGTTCCCAAACCTGGCGGCACGATGTTTGTCTGGGCACCGATTCCCGAGGCGTATGCCGAGATGGGATCGGTCGAGTTCTGCTCGCACGTGGTCCGCGAGGCCGACGTGGCACTCTCGCCTGGCGTGGGGTTCGGCCCGGGCGGCGAAGGCTTCGCTCGTTTCGCACTGATCGAGAACGAGCTGCGCATCAACCAGGCCATCCGCAACCTGAAGCGCGGCTTGCCGAAGCTCGGCTGACCCCTCCGAACCGCGACGAAACCCGCCGGTAACACTCGGTCGCTACATTCCCCGCCATGATCACTGTTGTCGTCCGCGTCTGGATGCCTGATCGTCCCGGCGCGCTTGGGCAAGTCGCGAGCAGGATCGGCGCGGTGCGCGGCGACGTGCTCGGGATCGAGATTCTCGAACAGGGCGCGGGTCGCGTGATCGATGAACTCACGGTGACACTGCCGGGGGAGCAGCTCATCAGCCTGATGTCGGCCGAGATCGATGACGTCGACGGCGTATCGGTCGAGAACGTCCGCCAGGTCGAGATCGATCGCATCGACACGAACCTCGCGGCCCTGGCGGTTGGTGCCGCGATGGCCGAGTGCGCACCCGACGACCGTCTCGACGTGCTCTGCTCAGGTGTGCAACGCATTGTCGACGCCGACTGGGTGGTGGCGATGCGCGGTGGCGACACCGTGGCCGAGTACGGCGAAGCGCCAGAACTTGCCTGGCTGCGAGCCTTTCTCGCCGGGAGCGAACACCTCGATGGCATCGACGATGCTGCACCGAGCGACATGGTCTGGGCACACCTCGTGGCATCGGGCATGTACGTCGCAGCCGGCCGTGCCGAGCGTCCGATTCACGAGCGCGAGCGAGTGCGCGTCAGCCTCCTCGCACGCCTCGCCGACGCTCTCCTGTAGGGCGCGGCGTCAGTGGGCCCAGCCGCGTGAGCGCTCGACGGCGCGCAGCCACTGCTCGTGCTGCGCATCGGCGCCAGAGCGGTCCTCAGCAGGGGAGAAGGACGCGTCGAGCGACCACTGCGCCAGGACTTCTTCGGGACTCGCCCACACGCCTTCGGCGAGGCCGGCGAGGAACGCGGCGCCGAGTGCCGTGGTCTCCTGGTCGACCGGTCGGAGCACGTCGACGCCGAGCTGGTCCGCCTGGATCTGGCAGAGGAAGTCCATGATGGACGCCCCGCCGTCGACGCGGAGTTCCTTCAGCGCGGTGCCGCTGGCCGCCACCATGGCATCGACCACATCCCGGGTCTGATACGCCATCGACTCGACGGTGGCACGTGTGATTTCGGCCCGTCCGGTGCCGCGTGTGATGCCCACGATGGTGCCGCGGGCGTACGGATCCCACCATGGAGATCCGAGGCCGGCGAGGGCGGGCACGAAGTACACGCCGCCCGTGTCGTCGAC
The DNA here is from genome assembly GCA_964199985.1 of Candidatus Ilumatobacter isfjordensis. GTDB lineage: Bacteria > Actinomycetota > Acidimicrobiia > Acidimicrobiales > Ilumatobacteraceae > Ilumatobacter_A > Ilumatobacter_A isfjordensis. The sequence continues at coordinate 2,375 of CAXMZV010000168.1, forward strand.
CGACTCGGCCAGCGGGCCAGTCTCGGCAGCGTCGTCGATGATGTTGAGGCCGTCGCGGAGCCACTGAATCGCTGCGCCGGTGACGAAGATGGCGCCCTCAAGGGCGTAGTGCGTGGTTCCGTCGGCGAGCGTCCAGGCGACGGTGGTGAGCATGCCTTCGGTGGGCGGCGGACAGGTTTCGCCGACGTTCAGCAGCACGAACGAGCCGGTGCCATACGTGTTCTTCGCCATGCCGGGCTCGACGCAGGCCTGACCGAACAGTGCGGCCTGCTGATCACCGGCAACCCCGCTGATCGGAATGTCCGCCGGGACGCCGCAACGCTCGGAGGTGACGCCGATGCGTCCGCTTGACGGAACGATGTCGGGGAGTGCCGAGATCGGAACGTTGAGCAGCGCACACAGGTCGGGGTCCCAGGTGCGGCTGCGAATATCGCAGAGCATCGTGCGGCTGGCGTTGGTGACGTCGGTGGCAAACACCTGCCCACCGGTGAGGTTCCAGATCAGCCAGGCGTCGATCGTGCCGAGTGCGAGGTCGTCATCGACCGGAATGTCCCGCTCGCGGAGGAGCCATTCGAACTTGGTGCCCGAGAAGTACGGGTCGAGGACCAGACCGGTGCGTTCGCGCACGAGGTCGAGGTGGCCAGCCGCAGTCAGCTCGTCACACCGGTTCGCTGTGCGTCGGTCTTGCCACACGATGGCGGTGCCGTATGGCTCGCCAGTCGAACGGTTCCACGCAACGACGGTCTCGCGTTGGTTGGTGATGCCGATTGCTGCAACGGACTCGGGGCCGACCTGCTCGATCACATCGTTCAGGGTCGCGACTGCGGCGTCCCAAATTTCGTTGACGTCGTGTTCGACCCAGCCGGGTTGGGGATAGTGCTGAGTGAACTCGCGGTAGGACGCAACTGTCGGGGTGTCGTCGGTGAAGACGGCGCGACTACGCACGCCTGTGGTTCCGGCATCGAGGGCGATCACACATTTGGTCACGCCGAGCAGAGTAGTCAGCGCCGTCGCTTGTTCTTCGCCGGAGGGCGGTTCCCTCCACCAGCGGTTCGACTCGTTGGTGCGACCGGCCGCCGTATGGCGGGCGAATCATCATCATCATCATCGTCGTCAGGAGAGGCAGACGACGCTTGCGGCGTCCGCATCTCTTTCAGTGTTTTGCGCTGGTACCCGAACTTGGCAAGCAGCCACCCGAAGCCGAGGTACAACGGTCCACTGACCAAGACGCCAGCGACGGCGCCGATGGTGTTGCCGTCATTGAACACCAGCAGAAAAACCGCTGTCATGATGACCGCGTAGATCAGCCACTCACGCGTGAGCCGCTGCCACGGAACCGGTCGAGTGCTGTCCCACGCCATGCCTCCAGTCCTATCAGCCGATTGTTCGATTGAGCGCACGCACCGGACGTTTCCGAACACGGGGTGCCGCCTTGCGCCAGGCCGTCTACGATCACGGTCGTGCGCGTCGGAGTGATGACCGGAGGAGGCGACTGCCCCGGCCTGAATGCGGTGATTCGCGCCATCGTGCGGAAAGGCGAACGGCACTACGGCGACGAGTTGGTCGGTTTCCTCAACGCCTGGGACGGCGTCATGGACCGACGAACCGTTCCGCTCTCGGTCGAGTCAATGCGCGGCATGCTGCCTCGCGGTGGCACCGTGCTCGGCACCCGGCGGGGAAGCCCGTTCGACACTGAGGACGGTGTGGAACGAGTCACGGCGACCATGAGCGACCTGGGGCTCGACGGACTCATCGTGATCGGTGGCAACGGCAGCCTGTCGGTCGCCTGTCGGCTCCACAGCGAGCACGGCATCCCGGTCATCGGCGTGCCGAAGACGATCGACAACGACATCGTCGGGACAGACGTCACCTTCGGTTTCAACACGGCCGTGCAGATCGCTACCGACGCGATTGATCGACTCCACACGACCGCCGAGAGCCACGACCGCGTGATGGTGGTGGAAGTGATGGGCCGCCATACGGGCTGGATCGCCACATCAGCGGGCATCGCCGGTGGGGCGACCGCCGTGCTGATTCCTGAGATTCCCTTCGACATCGACGAACTGTGCGCCCGTCTGAGCCGCCGCCATGATCGCGGTCGGTTTGCATCCATCGTCGTGGTCGCCGAGGGAGCCGAGCCGATTCCCGGCACGCTCGAAATGGAAGAGAAGGTGCTCGATCGATTCGGGCATGTCGTGCTCGGAGGTGTCGCCACTCGCATCGCGATCGCCATCGGAGAGCGCACGGGCTTCGAGGCTCGAGTGGTGCAGCTCGGTCATGTGCAACGCGGTGGGACCCCGACCGCGTTCGACCGTGTCCTCTCCACTCGATTCGGCGTGGCGGCGATTGACGCCGCTCATGACGAGGCCTGGGGCAAGATGCCGGTGCTCCGTGGCGAGAAGATCGTGCAGGAGGATCTCACGGTTGCAGTCGGCAAGACCCGCACGGTCGACATGGAGCTGTACGAAGGCGTCGCCAAACACTTCTTCGCCTGATGGGGCAACCCAACTCAGCTGTTGGCGGTGGGAATGGCTGGATACGCCGGCTGTGACGATTCGACGAAGCCGGGGTAGTCGTAGATCGTGAGCGGCCGATCGGTGTTCTGGCCGTCGCCAAGGGGCCAGACCTGGTTTTCGCTCCCGATCTGCAGTCGCAGGCTTTCGACCCCGTCGATTTCGTTCGCCGTGGCGACGAGCTGCGCCACCGCAATTCGCAGGGCATCTGAAGTCAGCTCCCGGAAAACGTCGTTCACGCTGACGGTCAGGATCCGGCCGCGCAGTCGTGCGGTGTCGAGTTCCAGGCCGTCGGGCAGGTTGCTCGCCAGGCCAGCCTCACGCTCGGCACTGTTGGGGCCATCGATCAGTGAGTTCAGAATGCTCTCCGCGTCGCTCGGAACGTCGCGTCGGACCGATCTCAGCCGTGCTTCTTGATCGCCCGCTGCTGGTGCCAGCAGAAACACGCGGTTTGACCCGGCCGCTTCGTCGCCGGTCGGTTGCTCGCCAAGCTGGCCTCGCTCGTTCTCGGGAACAGGTCGGGCAGTGTCGTCGACCTCGATGGCGCAGCCAGCGAGGCACAGCGCACCGCATATGACGCTGGTGAGAATTCGGCGCATCAGTCGTCCAGCTCTGAGGCCATGAGTTCGATCACGAAACGTGCGCCCGATTGTCCGTCGAGACGATCCTCGATCCAGACGCGCCCGCCATGCATCTTCACGTGTTCGTCGACGAGCGAAAGTCCGAGACCCGAACCTTCGCTGCCGGTGCGGCGGCCGGCCCCGCCACCACGAGCGAAGCGTTCGAAGATGAGTTCGCGCTCCTCGATCGGCACACCAGCGCCGCTGTCGACGACGGCGATCTGAATGTGGGCCATGGGTTCGTCGTCCTGCTCGACCACGTCGATGAAGATTTCTGGCTCCCCGCCGCCGTATGCCAGCGAATTGTCGATGAGGTTGGCAACGACGCGAGCGAGCCGTCGCTTGTCACCTCGGATGATCGCGAGTTCGGAAGCCTCGGACACGTGGAGCGGGAGCTTCGGCGCAGCGCTGACGGCAACGGCTTGCCGGACGAACTCGGCGGCGAGCAATTCCTCCATGTGGAGCCGAATGGCGCCAGCGTCGAAGCGGGAGATCTCGAGGAGGTCTTCGACCAGACCCTGGAATCGGACGACGTCGCTCGACAGCAGGTCGAGCGCGGACTGGGCGCGCTCAGGCAGGTCGTCGCGACGGGCATCCATCACCTCAACTGATGCCGAGAGTGTCATCAACGGGGAGCGCAGTTCGTGGCTCACGTCGGACGCGAAGCGAGCGTCGCGTTCGACTCGTTGCTGCAGTGCCTCGGCCATGTCATTGAACGAGTCGGTGAGGACGCCGAGGTCAGGGTCTTCGGTGGTCTCGAGCCGGGTGTCGAGTCGGCCACCGGCGATTGCCGATGCAGCCTGCGCCGCGGTCGAGAGCGGCCGCACGGCACGGCGTGACGAGAAGATGCCGAGGAGGACGCCGAGGCCGGTCGAAATGAGCGATGCGAGCAGGAGGTTGAATCGGACGCTGTCGAGCGTCTTGACTTGGTCGCCGAGGCTCGTGAATTGGAAGTAGCCGCCCAGGTTGGGCACTTCCCAGCCGACGAGCACGTTGAGTTCGCCGCCGACCCGAACGATCTGCGTGGACGGTTCGCCGCGGACGAGCACGTCCTCGACCATGTCGGGTGGCAGGACCGAATCGACATACGGCGGCACGCCGCCGCTCCACTGGTCCTGGTAACGGATCAGGAATCGCTGCACACCGATGTTGGTCAGCGACTCCTCGGCGTTTTGTGCCGTCGGCGGGTTCGAGCTGAGGTTCTGCGTCACGCTCTGGGCGTTGCGCAACGACGTGCCGACAGCGGCGGACTCGGCCTGGCGCACCAGGTTGTTCTGCGTCAGCCCGTAGGTCGTGACCGCAAGAAAGACGGACAGCGCGATCGAGCCGATCGTGATGGTGAGCAGGATGCGGCGCCGGAGCCCGAGCGCGCCAGGGCGTGACTTGCGGAGCAGGCGACGGAACCAGCCGCCTTCGCTCACGTCTGGAGCCGGTAACCGAGCCCGCGGACGGTAACGACGTGACGCGGGTTGGCCGCATCGGATTCGACCTTTGTGCGCAGCCGACGGATGTGCACGTCGACGAGACGGCCATCACCGAAGTAGTCGTAACCCCACACCTTGTCGAGCAGCGCTTCACGACTCAGTACCTTGCCAGGGCTCTCAGCGAGCTCACAGAGCAACCGGAACTCGGTCTTGGTCAAGTGGACCTCGACGCCTTCGCGCAGGACCTTGCCTTCATCAGGAATCAATTCGAGATCACCGAAGACGAGGCGTGCATGGCCTGGAGCGCTCGGCCGGATGCGACGGAGCAACGCTCGGATGCGAGCAGAAAGCTCTTTGGGCGCAAATGGTTTGGTGAGGTAGTCGTCCGCTCCGGCCTCAAGTCCAGCGACCACGTCGTGGGTGTCATTGCGTGCCGTGACCATGACGACAGGGACGTCGCTGGTACGTCGCAACGTGCGACACAATTCGAAGCCATCGATGCCCGGGAGCATGATGTCGATCAGTACGACGTCAGGCGCCGAACGGTTGAACTTGTCGATCGCCTCTTCGCCACTCTCGGCTTCGTCGACGATCCATCCCTCGTCTTCGAGCGCGAGTTTGACCGCTGATCTGATGCGTTCGTCGTCTTCAACGGCGAGGATACGTGTTCCCACACCCCCATGATGGCCCAAATCACACCTGCTTGACGACCATGGTGGCCGTGCTGGGTGAAAAATCTCTCGAATCGTGACGAGATTGGTCAGTCGGACGCCACTTTGATGGCCGCGAGGAGCGCTGCATGGATGCCCGGCGCTGCTGCGACGGCGCTCAACTCATCGGGAACGCCACCGTCGAACCCGGAGACTACGGCGCCCGCTTCGTTCGCAATGAGCAAGCCAGCAGCCATGTCCCAGG
>CAXMZV010000169.1:0-7815 GCA_964199985.1 Candidatus Ilumatobacter isfjordensis
CCTAACGCCCAGCCACTGACCAAGCAAGCGGCCGCCGGACGATGATCCGTCGACTGGCACTCGGAAGCGTCGGTGCCGCGGCGGGCGCAGTCGCACTCGGCCAGAACGCTTCTGCCGGCGACAGCGAGTCGGGAACCGACATCGGCGGCAACGCGTTGGAACTCGGCGACGACGTCACCAACACCAGCGCATCAACGACCACCGTGAGCTACACCGGCACCGACCAGCTCACCGAGTCCAGTGCGCTGAGCGTCGGCACCGACGGGCCGAACGTCACCGACGGCAACAACGTCTTCCCCGGCGCAGTCGGGGGCTACGGCAAAGGTGTGGTCCCGAATGGTCTGCACGGATCGACGGTGTCGACGATGGGAGCCGGCGTCGTTGCGGCGCACCTCGCACCAGCCCAGGACGCGGATGCTGATCCGCAGGACGCTGCAGCGGCCGGCCTGATCGTCGCTTCGGTCGGCGGCCCGCAGATCAAGTTTGTCGGCCTGCCTGGCGCCGTGGCCGGCCCGACGACAGGCGTTCACGCCCCCGGCGAACTCTATGTCGATGCCGACGGGACCCTGTGGTTCACCGTTCCTGTACCAGCCGATGCGCCAGCTGACGGCAGCGGTGCACTTGTGGTCGGCGACGTCCGGTTCGTCAAGCTCGCCGGCGCGCCGACTGCCGGCCAATTCCACGCACTTCCAATCGCGCAACGCATCTTCGACAGCCGCGAGGGTGACACTCCGGCCAAGCTCGCCTTGGGCGACACCGCCGTGCTCGACCTGACCATGACCCTCGCAGGCGCTGACTCCGGCTTTCCCGCAGGAGCGACCGCCGCGCTGATCAACATCACCCTCGACCGGACGGAGAGTGTCGGATTCTCGACAGTCGTGGCAACCGGAACCGACCCCGACACCGTCGACACGTCGAACATCAACTGGTACGAGCCGAATCAAACCGTCGCCAATCAGGCGACCGTGGCCGTCTCGCCAGCAGGCAGCGCCACCATCGTCGTCGGCGGCCTGGCCGACGCCGCCACCGACATCATCATCGACCTCCAGGGCTACTACCTCTAGACCCGCCCAACAACGAAGAGAACTGCAACTGGAGTGTTCGGGCGGATGACCGGCCGCGATGGCAAGGTGACAGCAGAGCGGGCGGTCAGAACTATCCGACCGAACCCTCCATCTGCAGTTCGATGAGGCGGCTCCATTCAACGGCGTACTCCATCGGCAGCGACTTCGTGATTGGCTCGATGAATCCATTGACGATCAGGCCCATTGCCTGCTCTTCGGAGAGGCCGCGCGACATGAGGTAGAAGAGCTGTTCGTCGGCGATCTTCGAGACGGTGGCCTCGTGGCCGATCTGCGCATCGCGCTCGCCGATCTCCATGTACGGGAAGGTCTTCGAGATCGAGTGTTCGTCAAGAATCAATGCGTCACACTCAACGTGGCTCTTGGCCCCCGTGGCTCCTTCGTCGACACGAACCAGGCCGCGGTACGTGGTGATGCCGCCGTCCTTGCTGATTGACTTGGAGACGATCCTCGAGGTGGTGTTCGGGGCGGCGTGCACCATCTTGGCGCCGACGTCCTGATGCTGGCCTTCGCCCGCGTATGCGACGGAGAGCACTTCGCCAGTTGCACCGTCGCCGACCAAGTAGACGGCGGGGTACTTCATGGTGAGCTTCGAGCCGATGTTGCCATCGATCCATTCCATGTGGCCGCCAGCTTCGACGCGTGCTCGCTTGGTGACGAGGTTGTATACGTTCGGTGACCAGTTCTGGATGGTGGTGTAGGTGACGCGAGCGTTCGGCTTCACGGCGATCTCGACGACAGCTGAGTGCAGCGAGTTTGTAGTGTACACCGGCGCCGAGCAGCCTTCGATGTAACGCACCTTCGAGCCTTCATCCGCGATGATCAGCGTGCGCTCGAATCGACCGGCGCTTTCGGAGTTGATCCGGAAGTAGGCTTGCAGTGGCATCTCAACTTCGACGCCCGGCGGGACGTAGATGAACGAGCCCCCCGACCAGACCGAGGTGTTGAGTGCGGCGAACTTGTTGTCGCCGGACGGGATGATCGTGCCGAAGTACTCCTTGACCAGGCGCGGGTACTCGCGCAGCGCTGTGTCCATGTCGCAGAACAGAATCCCCTGCTCCTTGAGGTCTTCGCGATTCTTGTGGTACACGACCTCGGACTCGTAGTGCGCCGTGACACCGGCGAGGTACTGCCGCTCGGCCTCGGGGATGCCGAGCTTTTCGTGCGTGCGCATCATCTCTTCAGGAAGCTCGTCCCACTCGGAGACCTGCTCACCCTTGGGGTGGAGATAGTAGTAGTAGATGTCCTGGAAGTCGATGTCGGGCATGTTGACCGCGAACCATTCCGCCATCGGCTTCTTGTCGAACAAACGCAGCGAGCGGAGGCGGAGCTTCTCCATCCACTCTGGCTCGCCCTTCCACCAGGAAATCTGCTCGACGACGCCGGTGTTGATTCCCTTGACCGGGTCGAAGGCGTATTCGACGCCTTCGTCGCTCCAGCCGAGGTCGCACTTGCTGAGGTCGAGATCGAAGGAAGTCATGCGAGACGCTCCGTGCGCGTTCGAGGTGCGATTGGGGAATTTGCCTACGGCCATGTTACAAATTCAACGGCACCTTGGCGACTCCACATCCCGGAATCGAGCCGCTCGTGCCGACGACCTTCACGCAGTTGAAATGGCACGAAGCAGTTGGCCGCCAGCTGCCACGTCGGCAATGCTGGGCCGGTGCCTGCACTGATGCGTCGGTCCGTTCTTGTACTACTCACGGTGGCATTGATTCCACTGGTGGCGTTCACGGCGCCTCCGTCGGCGCACGCTCAGAGCGACGGCAACGGCCTCGAAGAGTCGTCGATCAACACGTTCCAGATCGACGAGTCGACGGGCAACGTCCGGGTCACCGTCGAGATCAGGCTGCGCAACGTCACGTCCGACCGCCGCGAGGGCAACGTGATCCAGCAGACGTTCTTCAACGCGTACGGGACCGTGGTCCCCGCCGGTGCGGAAAACATCGTCGCCACGCGCAACGGATCGACGCTCGACGGCGAATTGATCGTCGAGGAGGAGGGCGAAGCGTTTTCGCTGTACCAGTTCCAGCTCGGAACTCGTCTGTTCAACGGCCAGTCGACCACCGTGGTCGTCACGTACGACCACACGGGTCAACCACCTCGCAGCGAACTGCTGTGGCGCTCCAATGCGGCCTACGCGTCGTTCCTGGCGTTCGGTCTGGGTGACAGCGGCAACGTCACGATCAATCTCGTGCTGCCCTTCGGGTACGAATTCGACGACTTCACCGACCTGTCAGGTTTCGACGCGTCCGAGCCCAACGAGTTCGCGGCGACGACATGGACCCGGAGCGGTCTCAGTGAAGACTTCGAAACGCTCGTCTCCCTGAGTAACGACGCGCTGCTCACCACCACCCCGCTCGAAGTCCCCGGCGCCGACCTCGACCTGCGGTCCTGGCCTGACGATCCGGAATGGCTCAAGTTCGCCAAGGAGAGTGTCGAGACCGGCGTTCCCGAACTCGAAGAGTTGATCGGGTTGCCTTGGCCACTCGATGGCCAGTTCGACATCCGGCAAACCGTCGAGCCCAACTTCTACGGGTATGCGGGTTGGTTCGACAGCGAGGCCGCCGAGATCGCTGTTGGTGAAGAACTCGACGCCGACACGATGTACCACGAGCTGTCTCACGCCTGGTTCAACAGCGATCTCTTCGAAGGACGATGGCTCGGCGAGGGCTTCGCGCAGATCTACGCGGCCGAACTCGTTGATCGAGATGGAGGGGATCCACGCTCGCCGGACGTCCCCGCGAGGTTCGGCACAGGTGGCCAGCCGCTGAGCGAGTGGACTGCATTCGGAGACAACGGCACGGCGACTTTCGAGGCGATCGAGGACTACGGCTACAACGCATCGTTCTGGGTTGCTGATCAGATCGCCGATGAAATCGGCCTGGATGGGCTGGCACGCGTCATTGCATCCGCCGACCAAAATCTGCTCGCATACCAAGTCGACGGCTCCACCGACCGGCGCAAGGCCAGCGAGCCAGCCACCTGGCGCCACGTGCTTGACTATGTCGAGGTCGCCGGCGGCGCGACCGGCGTGGAGAGCCTTTTCCGCGACTTCGTCGTCGACCCGGATCGGTTCGACGAGCTGGATGAACGCCAAGCCGCGATCGAGAGCTACCACGAACTGGTCAACCGAAGTGGCGACTGGCCCGCCCCGGTCGGCATCCGGACACGTCTCGACATCTGGTCATTCGAGCGCGCCACCGATCTGATCACCGAAGCCCAGGCAACGCTCGACTCCCGGGACGATTTGATGATGTTGTCTGAACAGATCGGTGTGGCACCCGACGGGGCCAACCGATTCCCGGAGCTGTTTGCCGACGCCAACGATGATTTCGACGATGTCAACGAAGCACTCGGTACGGAGATCGCACAGGGCAACATTGTCGCCGATCTTCAGCGGGCGATCGTCGCTCAAGGCGACGCCGCCGACGCCACGCCTCCCCGACTCGCATCGTTGGATGCCGTTGACGGCTTCGACGCTGCCGCCGAAGCGGCGGACGACCAGATTGATGTGCTCGACGCGCTGATCGACGCCATCGCCGCCGACGCGGAGCCACGATCGTTCGTCGAGGACATCGGGTTGTACGGCACCGACGTGGACGGTGATCTCGAGGCCGCCCGCACCGCCATCGAGGTGGGCGACAACGGCGCCGCACAAGCCAGCCTCAACCAAGCACTCGAAACGCTTGACGAGGCCGACGGTCTCGGTTCGTCGCGCCTCACCAAGGCGATCGCGGCGCTCGCCGCCCTGCTCGTGCTGCTGATCGTGCTCGCGGTCCAACGCCGCAAGCGTCGCCGGGCCGTCGACAACGCGGCCGAGAACGAGTCAGGCGACGGCGCTGTCTCCGGCGTTCTTGCGTGCGAGATCGGCGACGGGGAGATCGACCTCGATGAAGATGCACTCGCCGGGGCAGGCCTCAGCGGCGTGCACAACGTCAGCGACGTTGCGGCTGGTGACCCAGGCGAGGCTGCCAGAACCGCCGGGATCGTTGAGAGGGGCACCGTTCTCAGCGACGTAGGCGATGCCGTCCTCGAGTTGGACGAAGACGTCGGGGCAGTGGTCAATGCAGATTCCGTCGCCGGTGCAGAGGTCCTGGTCGATCCAGACACGCATGATGGAGCTGAACGGTAGCGCTGACTGCGTACATTGGCTCGACCGTGATCAGCAAGAGTGACAAACCCCACAGCAACCCATCCGAGCCGACTGCTCCCCCGGTGGCACCGACCCGAATACACACGTGGGATCGCCCGACCGGACAAGTCGACGACCCATACGCGTGGATGCGCAACGTCGACGACCCGGAGTTTCTGCAGTATCTCCGCGACGAGAACGAATACGGCGATCAATACTTCGCGCCGCATGTCGAGTTGCTCGAGACGGTCTTCGGTGAGATCAAGTCACGAGTACAGGAGACCGACATGTCGACGCCTGTCCGCAACGGGCCGTGGTGGTACGTCAGTCGCACCGAGGAAGGACTCAGCTACCCGGTGCATCAACGGGGATCGAGCCGCGACGAGGCTGATCACTTTCTGTTGCTCGACGAGAACGTCGAGGCCGAGGGCCACGAGTACTTCGACCTCGGCGCATTCGATGCGTCCCACGATCACTCGATGTTCGCCTGGTCAATCGACACCTCGGGCGAGGAGCGATACACGCTCCGCATTCGTCGGTTCGACGACGCCGGGACGGCGTCGGCGACCGAGGATCTCATCGAAGGCGTCGCCAACGCCGGGACCGGCTGGTCACAGGACGGACAGTCACTGTTCTACGTGCGTGCCGACGAGCAGGAACGCCCCTTTCAGGTGTGGCGCCACCGGGTCGGCAACGCGTCGATCGAGGGCGACGAATTGATCTTCGAGGAACTCGACGAGCGCTTCTTCGTTGCGATCGGCGAGACCCGCTCGAACGAGTGGATCGTGATCCACACCGCGAGCAAGACGAGCAGCGAGGTGCGGCTTGCACCGTCCGACCTGTCGCAGCCGTTCACCGTGGTGCAGGACCGGCGCGAGGGAGTGGAGTACCAGGTCGACCACTGGGGCGACCGGTTTGTGATGACCACGAACGACGGCGCCGTCGACTTCCGCGTGCTGACGGCACGGGTCGACAGCGCCTGGTTCGATGACGAAGCCTGGTCCGAGTTGATCCCGCACGTTCCGGGCCGCAGAATCACCGGTACCGAGCCGTTCGCAGCGTTCCTCGTCGTTCATGAATGGACCGAAGCGCAGCCGCGGCTACGCATTCTGTTCCGCGATGACGCGTTGCCCGAGCGGGCGATCGACCTCGGCAGCGACCCGCACGACATCGACCTCTCCTCGAACCCCGAATGGGAGAGCGACACAATTCGTTTCGTCACGTCCTCGATGGTCGCACCGCCAACACTGTTCGAAGAGCACATCGCGACGGGCGAGCGGGTGCTGCTGCGGCAGATACCCACACCCAACGTCGACCTCACGCAGTACGTGACGCGCCGACTCTGGGCGCCGAGCGGTGCCGACGGCGAGCAGGTGCTCGTCCCGCTCGACATCGTGCATCACGCCGACACGCCACTCGACGGAACCGCCGCCGCGGTGCTGTACGGCTACGGGTCGTACGAGGCGTCGCTTGCGCCGTGGTTCTCGGTCGCACGGCTCTCGCTCCTCGACCGAGGCGTTGTCTTCGCCATCGCCCACACGCGCGGCGGCGGCGATCTGGGCCGGCAGTGGTATCTCGTCGGGAAGCTGTTGGCAAACAGCACACCTTCGACGACATGGTTGCGTGCTCTGAGCATCTGATCGCGGAGGGCGTGGTGGCGGCCAGTCGCTTGGCGATTCGTGGTGGATCTGCGGGCGGGCTCCTCGTCGGAGCGTGCATGACGCAACGCCCAGACCTGTACGCGAGCGTTGTGGCCGAGGTGCCCTTCGTCGACATCGTCTCGACGATGAGCGATCCGACGTTGCCGCTCACCGTGACCGAGTGGGAGGAGTGGGGCGACCCGCGCTCCGAACCCTTCGCCAGCGTGATGGGCGCCTACTCGCCGTATGACAACACCGTGGCCGCCGACTACCCGGCGCTGTACGTCACTGCGGGGCTGAACGATCCGCGAGTGAGCGTGCACGAGCCGGCCAAGTGGGTGGCTCGACTGCGGTCTGTGGGAACCGGCAACGAACCGCTCGTGATGCGGACCGAGATGGGTGCCGGCCACGGAGGACCGACGGGTCGGTACGACGCGTGGCGCGACGAGGCTCGAAACATCGCCTTCATCCTCACGACAACCTGACGGGTCGGTTCGCCGCTAGAACAGCGCAAGGATGCCGAGAGCGATGAGCGCGACGTTGCGCGCCACGTGCCCAGCACCGAGCGGCTTGGCCGACCACGCCCCGAAGCAAGCACATGGCGGGTGCCGGCCCTGCGCGAGTTGCATCACAATCAGCACCGTGAACACGACGAGCATCGCGGTGGCGGCAAATGCCGCAGGTTGACGCGCCACTTGGACCACCAGCACGGCGCCGATCGCGATCTCGATCCAGGGGACGAGTGGAATGGTGACGGCCGGGGCACCCAGGCCGCGTGCTTGCACCGACCACTCAGGACCGGCAGCGATTTTCGATGCCCCTGCAACAAGGAACACGAGGCCGACGACGATCGATGCAGCGATGGGGATCCAGTCAGCCACGGCTGATTGCTTCGATACTGCTGGAGTCGATCACTCGAGGCGCCCGGTCAGACTTCGATGGTCTGGCCTTCGCGCGC
>CAXMZV010000170.1:0-7798 GCA_964199985.1 Candidatus Ilumatobacter isfjordensis
CGAACCGCGACGGCGCGTTCATCACGCTTTGCCTCGACCGCGATCAGCCACGCTGTCAGGATCGAGCACCTTCTCTCATGGAGCCGTATCCCACCCTCTTGCGATTTCTCGATCGGGCGCAATGGGCGGCTGGAGTTCCCCCGCTTCCCGAGCCACCACTGCAACGCGTTACCTGCCACCGAACCCCTTGAGGGAGGCCGCGCAGAATGTCGCCACGGACGCCGATCAAGCCACTCGTAGCTGGCACGATGATCGCTTCTCGACGGTGCCTGCCGTCCGCGCCACCCGACGCGCGTTCTCGCGCACATACCCGAGCGCGTACGTGCCGTTACCTAGTGGGTTCGAGCTGCCAGTCGAGCCGTCGATATGCGTGGTGTTCATCGAGCTGCGGCTTCTGCGGTGGGCAGCGAATCGTGACGGCGCCCCCGGGGATCAGGACCGCAGGGCGTGATTGGGTGGATGTCGGAGGGAACTCGTGCTCAGTCGGCGATCGTGGAGTTGGTGACGGCCGAGTCGCCGGGGAGCAGTTCCGCCCACTCGGCCGCAGAACAGATTTCGTGCGCTGAGCGCAGCGTCGACGGCCAGGGGGACGAAATGTTGTCGAAGCGACCTTGACGCAAGCGCCGCCACGAGAAATGCATGGAGGTGAACCCGTGCGCGGACGCGCTACTCGATGACGCCGGTCTCCACGGGCGCGCCCGCTACCGGACTCCCCGCAGACGGCTGCGGTGGTGGTCGGCGCTGGCTGCGGTCACGAGACATCAATCGATGGGTCACGACCACGGTCCCGTCGTAGCTCAGTCCGACGACTTCGACCTCCGCGCCACTGGCGTTCGACGCTCCGCTGGTGGGACGTACCGTGATGACACCGAACTGGCCAGCACCTGGAAAGGCGCCTTCGCTGTAGGGCCCACCTTTGATGTTGCCGGGTCGATCCAGTGCGGCCGCCTGGAGCACCGGCACCTTCGCATCACCCGTCGAGGAGTAGTCGGCGTTGGTGCCGTCATCGATCGCGAGCATGTGTGCATCGCCACCGACGAGCATGAGATTGTCGAGATCATTGTCCGCGATGAACTGCGACAAGGCGGCCCGCTCGTTCGCGAAGCCCGCCCACGAGTCCGACGTGTCCGACGCCACGCCGATCCACGGGGTCGGTGACACGATGATCACGAGGTCGTGATCATCCGCCGAGGTGAGCAGTTCGTTGCGCAGCCAATCGAGTTGGTCCTCGCCGAGCATGGTGACGCCCGGTTGCCGCGCGGATCGCGTGTCGAGCAACACCATTCGGACGGTCCCGATCGAGAACGCCTGATTGATCGTGGTCGGGCTGTCCAGTTCGTAGTGGGGTACCGCTCGTTCGTATGCAGAACGGGCAGCCGGTCGGCTCGCTGCGCTGGCGTCGCCGTCGTTCCCGCTGTAGTCATGGTCGTCCCAGACGTAGGCGACCGGCGTTGATCGATAGAGAGCAGCCTGTGCCGGCGCCGTCAGGAAGCGGTCGTAGGCGAGAGCGAAGGCCTCGCTGTCGTTGCGGCCGATGTTCGAGTAGTGGGCATCGCCGGAGATCACGTAGAGATCAGCGTCTACGTCTCGGACCGCATCGAAGACCTGGCCGTTCGATCCGGTTCGTGCGCACGAGGACACCGCTATCGTGATCGCGCCGCTGGCTTCATCGGGAAAGGTTCGGACATCACCCGACCAGAGGGTGGACCGCTGACCGTCGACGACGAAGCTGTACCGGTAGTCGGTGGACGGCAAGAGCCCGGCGACGTGCAGCCGAGCCACGCCATCGGACACCCCACCCGAGGTCACCGCGGTGGGTGACTCGCTGTCGGATGCGTCCGCTGCGCGCACCACAATGTCGATCGTCTCGGAATCGACCGCCGGCTGCACCACCGCCGTGAAGCCGTCGGCGTCGGTGGCTCCGACCCACGCCCAGTCGATGAGTGGATCATCGAGTGCCGGCGTGTCACTCGTCGGATGGGCGGGTCCGAAGAAGTGGTCGTACACCGCGCTCGCCCCCACCCATGAGCCGACAATCAGCAGCAGCGTCGTCGCAGCGAGCGCGGTGATCTTTCTGAGGGTTTCCCGACGCTGCCAGACCAGCCACAGGAGCACTGCCGGGCACAGGAATGCAACAGCGACGATGATCGCAACCGTGGGCGGGTAGGCGATCGCAGCGAGCGTCGACAGGCCGACGCCGGCAAGCGCGATCAACAGCGCTCCCGGTGCTGGACGGCGAAGTGCGACGAGCAACCCGATGATCACCACACCCAGGAAGCCGATCTGCGCCGGGCCCTCGACCATGCGAAGCCAATCGCCTTCCGGGTTCCTCGGCATCGATCCGGCGATTCCGAGGCCGCCGAGCAGCGCGACCGTGATCCCCCCGACGATGAAGGCGCCCCGACGCAACAACATCGCGGCACGGTCGCTCACGACCACGATGCCACGACGGCGATCGTCCGAGCGATGGTTCGTCTGGTCAGCGCTGGACGACACGATGATCACCGACCTGGCTGGTGAGGAGTGGGTCAGACGACATCGCACATCCTCGGCATTCGGTGTGACTCCCGGGAACGAAGAGGGCCAGCCGCGCCCAGCCGCCGATAGCGAGCCCGATCGCCAAACCGGCGATCACATCGGTCGGTTCGTGCCGAGCGTTCGCGATGCGTTCGATGGCGACCAGCGAAACGCTGACCGCGAGGAGCACTGCGGCTGCTCGACTTAGCCAGCGACTCCTTGAGAGTTCGTAGACGGCCAGAGGGATCAGCGAGGCGAGGAGAGTCGCTTGCACCAGGTGGCCGCTCGGAAACGAGTCGGTCGCACCCGCCATCGGACCGGCGCGAGGGCGCGGACGATCGACGAACATCCGGAGGAGTTGGGTGACGGCCAAGCTGAGCACGACGCTCCCGATGAACAGCCATGCGAATCGGCGACAGCGCAGCGTTGCGAGGCCGATGACCACTGCGGCGACCACGCTGGCCTGGGTGGAGCCGACGACGTCGCCGAGCGATTCGATCCAGTCGGGCCCGGACTCGTCGACGACCGCGGCGACGGCCCTGTCAACCGGACCGAGCACATGGGCCGCCATTGCGAGCACCGTCAGTCCGATGGTGACGGTCATGGCCCATATGACGAGCCAACGAGTGCGGAGCGAGTGGGGAATGTCGTGGGTTCCGGTGAGCGGTGTCGGGATCAAAATCGGCCACACCCATGCGGGTGGACTCGGATAGCGCAGGACGACGATCAGACACGTTGTCGCAACAGCGAAGGCAGCAGCTGCGACGACGAGTGAGCCGCCCCATAACCAGGCGATGTTGCTGACGTACCGACCACGCTGGAAGAAGTTGCCGCTCGCTCCGATCAGAACGTAGGTTCCGAAGGTCATTGCGAGCAGCCCAATCAGCACGAACATCGAGCGCCGCTCGAGGTCGGCGGCAGTGGCGAGCGCTGGCCGGTCGGGTTCGATGACGCACTCGGCGACCATTCGTCCTCGCAAGCTCGCCCGGCGAGCCTGCGAGGTCCGACTTCCTGTTGACACGACATCCCGCAACAGCGTCGCCACGGAGAACACCATGCCTGCTCCCATGATCGCAGGAACGAAGACCACTAGCCGACGACCTCAACGGCATTGGGTACGACGTCATCGACATGGAGTGAAGATGCGACGAACACCAGGCCTCGATCGCCGTCGACGGTTACCGGGGCCCGCTCGTGACGAAGCCGTGCCGTTGCGCCGGGAACGTTCACCACCGCTGGCAATCCGAACTCGCGAGCGACGATCGCGGCGTGCGAGAGGGGCCCGCCCTCCTCGACGATGACTGCAGCGGCGCGCAGGAAGACCGGCGACCACGAGGCGTCGGTGCGTCGTGCGACCACGACATCGCCCGGTTCGACGATTGCGTCGTCCGGGCTTCGGAGAAACTTGACCGGTCCGGTGTGTCGTCCCGGACTCGCGCCCCACCCATCGAGACGGTCACCCGTCGGAGGCCCGACGGACACTGCCGTGGGATGACCGGTGAACGTGAGCGGCAGATCGGCCTCGGCTCGCCACCGTTCGACGCATCGACGGCGAGAGAGCACGACGTCCGGTCGGACAGGCCGGCCCGTTTCCACGAGATCACGAACCTCGGACGGATGCAGATGCTCGATGTCCGATTCGTGAAACAGGCTGCCGCGGAGTACGAGTCGCCGGCCCAGCTCGATGTCGATGCGCCGGATCCGACCACCCAATCCCAGCAACAGCGCCTTCGCGGTCTCGCGCTGTTCGAGCAGTTCGACCGCATTGCGGACCAAACGTCGAACCATCTGCCGACGAATATCGACGAATTGCCCGGTGAGCACTCTGGTCCGACGCCAGCCGGGCAACCCCACGAGTGCCGCCTCGAGGTCGGCGAGATCGCTGCCGCTCGGGCTGCGTGTCACAGGGTGCTCGGCCGCCCCTTGCACTAGCCGCCAGAACGCGTCGGGTTCCTCGGTCCACGTCCGGCCGGCGATCACCCGTTGGCATCCGCCCCGCTCAGCGGTCCCTTCGATGAGTGTCAGGAGGTCAACACGTTCGATCTCTTCAAGGCGAGCGCAGACCTCGCTCCACTCCGTCAACGCAACGACGTCGGGCTGATCGGCGGTGAGTCGTGCGGCGACATCCTGGGAGCGTTGAACGACCGTGTCGGGACGAAGCGCCGTCGTGACGCGAAGTGCCCACCAAATGCCTGCGTGCCGACCGAAGAACTTGCCCAACGTCGCCTCAAGGCGGCGAAACGCGGCCACCGCTGCAGCCGCCACCGAGAACTCTGCCACAGTGGCTCGGGCGCCAAGATCGGTGAGGCGCATTCGAGCGGCAAGGAGTTCGTCGTCGGACGCAGCGGCCACGTCGAGCGTGGCGTCGAGCACGATGTCGATCGCATGTCGGGTGACAGCATGTTCGATGCGCGCCGTCCGGTTCGCGCGCAGCAAGCGCACGTCGTGGCGGATGCGGGCCAAGCGAGACGGCGGAGGCTGATCGTCGCCGACTTGGCGTGCCTCTGCCCAAGCGCGGGTGCCGAAGAACTGCTCCTCCACTTCCTCGGGCGATCCGCCCGGGAGCGCCCGAGCGACATCGTTCATGTGGTCGAGATCGAGTGCCGCACGGCCACGGGTCCGAACCACGAAGCCGTTGTCATCGACGATCGTCGCGGGCAGCGCTCCGAGTCGTTCGGTAACGGTCCGGTAGGCCTCCTCCACCATGAATCCGGCCGTCGACCACACCAAGGTGGGAAGGACGCCGGGGAGCATCTCGGCAACTCCAGCGGTCGTGTACCGCCGGTGGGCTCCCACTGGCGAGTTGAAGCCGTCGCTGTCGGACAGATCGCCGGCGGCCTCTCCGGTCGTGATGGGACGGCTCTGCACAATCCACACCCGAGAGCCGTCATCAGCCCACTCCACGTCCTGCGGAGCTCCGAAAAGCTGCTCACATCGCATCGCCAGCGACCCAGCTGCACACACGTCGTCATCCGTATCGGATCGTGCGAGTGGCGCCGTACGCGGCAGCAAGTGAACGGTTGGCGTGACGTCTCCCGACACGAGCGCTTCACCGAGTCCGTCGACCCGTTCGACGCGCAGGTCGCCTCCCGAGCCTCCTGGATCCACTGTGAAGACGACACCAGCGGCGACCGCCGGCACCATTTCCTGGATGAGCACAGCCATCTCGGCTCGATCATCGGGAATGGCGTGCAGCTGTCGATAGAGGCGAGGCGCCCGATGCCACAGCGACGCCCAGACTCGTGTGACTGCGTCCAGCAGCTCCTCGTCGGACTCGACGCCGAGCACGGACAGGTACTGACCGGCGAACGATGCCCCTCCGAGGTCTTCGGTGGTCGCAGACGACCTGACTGCAACGGGCCCATTCGGCACCAGTGCGCGTCGGGTAGCAACGATCTCAGTGCGTATGCGGTCGTTCATGGAACACGCGGCGAACGCGGCATCGACATCTGCGTCCTCAATCGTTCGGTCGGCGACACCTTGACCGGCGAGCGACGCCAGGAGTGTGACGACGCCGGGGGTCGCGGCAACGTGTCGATATGCGGCGGTGGTGACCGCCGCAGTCGCCGGAATCGGGAGGCCAGCGCCAACCATCACCTCGAGTGCGGCACCCTTTCCTCCGACCGCCAACAGCCGGTCCCGGTCCTCACTGGTTCCGTCGAGGAATCTGACGAACGACATGTTCATCTCGGTCTGTCCGCACCTGGGCGAAGGTGCTCTCGGTACGTTGCGATCGCACGGTCTGCCAGCATCTCCAGCGGCTCTCCTTCGATTGCAGAGCGAGTTCGAAGCCAGCGCACGAGGTCCGCTCGGATCGACACACTGGGCCGACCCGTCGACAACGTCATGGTCAGCAGGGACACGATGAGGAGTGCAATGACTGCCGCGAGGATGGCGAACTGGTCCCACACCGATCCGACTGCAGCATCGACAGCGCCAGCCAGCGCCACGACGACTGCCGTTGCGAGCAACGTGCGGACACGATTCGCACTCTTCACGATGGGCGTCGGTTCCCCGCGCTCACAGAATCTCGTTCGGGATCAGTACGTACTTGTCGGCGTGGCCGCCCCGTTGGAGGCCTCGATGTGCCTCGGCGGCATCGACGAGCGGGATGCGCTAGGCGGGACACGACGAAGCAATGGTTGGCGCTATCTGGATCTGCTGCCGCTCCGTTCATGACTCCCTCACACTCGATCTGCGCTCCCGTCCGAACCCAATTCATCCGAGGTGGGGCCGCCCGCCTGTTGCCATCCAAACTCGGCACGGTGTCGTTGGCCAGGGGCCAACGTCACTGCCGAGTAGGCCGACCGTAACGGGGGGCCCTACATCGAGTGGTTCAAACACCGAGGCCTGCACGGCGAACTCGACCACGTTCCACCCGCCGAGCACGAAGCCGACTACTACGATCGGCAACGGCAGCAAGCGACAGATCAAACACCAACCCTCACCTGACGCATTTCACCGGCCGATTCACGCTGACGATTACTGGTGACGCTCAGTTCACCTATGTGCCTGGGTCTACTGACGAAGACGCAGCGATCTACCAGATCTGCGACACCGACGGACTCTGCGCCGACACACCCCTCTTGATGTGGGCGAGTTGACAGGATCCCAGAGTGCTGTCGGCGTCAGGAGCTTCTTGACGAGGGGTGGCGTTGGCTCGCACATTCTCGAGCGCCTGGCCGAGCGAATATGTGCCTGATTGATGATTGATGATTGGTGATGACGTTGCGGCCGCTGTCGTAGCGTCGAAGGTGCCGGTCGGTGGGCTCTCCAAGGACTTGAGCGGATAGGCGGTCAGGTCGACAGGTAGCGGTCTCGCCAGGCAATGAGTTTGGCCGTGATCAAGATGGTGGTCGCCAGGCAGAGTGCAGCGTGTCGATGGCCGGTTCGGCGGTCAGTGTTGCGGCGGAGTTGGCCGTAGTTCGACAGCCACGAGTTCGTGCCCTCGACAATCCAGCGCAGTCCGAGCCGCATTGGCATCGGCCGGTCACCGTCGCCTGGTTGACGACGACGTTGGATGACGAGGTCGTCGAGGCCCGCAGCGTTCAGTTGCCGCCGGATCTTCGGATAGTCGTAGCCCCGATCGAGGTGCATCGTGTCGACATCGACGAGCAGACCGTGCGCTGCGATCGAGTCAAGAGTTGGCCCCAACAGCTTCACATCGTTGCGGTTCGCGCCGTCGATCGCCCAGCCGATCGGCACGCCGTGCAGTTCGACTCCGACCGACCACTTCCAGCCGAGCTTGGCCCGGTCTGTCGGGTTCTTCCCGGTTCCCTCG
>CAXMZV010000171.1:0-7792 GCA_964199985.1 Candidatus Ilumatobacter isfjordensis
GCCGTAGATCACCGGTGCCACTGCAGTCCGGAATTGCTGGCGAACGAGCTCGATCTCCTGACGGAACAGTTCGAGGGTGTCGCCCGTTGGGAGCAGGAGCGACATCGAGTCGCGGTAGTGGACGACGGCGATCACCCAGCCCATCAGCACCATCAGCAACGGAACCGCCACGAGGCCAGGGATGCGCAAGCGGCGGGTGACGAATCCGAACCCGTGTCCGACGATGGCGAGCACCACGAAGTTGTCGAAGAACTGCCAGCCGGCGAAGACGCGTGCGTAGCCGGCTGCGACAGCGATCGAGAACCCGGTCAGCGCAATGGTGGCAAGCAACTCGGTGACGAGTGTTGGATCAATCGACGGCGGAGGCGTGATCGGTGCGGGCGTCCGCTGGCCAGCCGATTGCGTCGGCGCGGCCGCAGCAGGGGGCCGTTCGTCGGTCATCGTCATGCGTTGCCTCCGTTGATGGCGCTCCACGCGTCGAGGAACTCGACTTCGCTGCGCGCCGAGATGCCGATGGCAGACCGTGAGCGCTCGTCGGTGGTGACGCCGATGGTGGTCAAGGTGGGATCGACGATGGTCTGGACGGCTCGCCACCCTGCGCTGCGGTGTGACCCTGTGACGAGGACGATGAGGCCGAGGCCCTCGCCCGGGTCTCGGTCGAGCTGACCGAGTGGGGATGAGTCGGGTTCGATTCGAGCCAGGACGCGCAGCGTGTTGGCGCCAGTTTCGGGGCCACGCAGATCGATGCCGCCGGAAGTGACGAACCGAGTGGTGAGGCCGGACTGCTCGGAACTGTGCACGAGGCTGGCTGCGGCTGTGACGCCGCGTTCGAAGCCATCTGCATCGAGGTACGAACTCGGGTCGGCGTCGAACACCACGGTGCAGCGCTTGACTCCCTCGACGGTGTGTTCCTTCACCAACAGATTCTCAGAACGTGCCGAAGCCTTCCAATCGATCGAGCGTGGCTCGTCGCCGTCGACATACGTGCGGAGGCCGTGGAACTCACCCTGACCGAGCCGGCGGGCCTGAACGACGAGGTGTCGTCCGAGTTGGCCCTGTCCGAGCACGGGCATCTTCAGGAGGTAGGTCCGCGGCGCCACCGTGACCGAGTCGGTGTCGGCAGCGATCGACGTGGAGATGGCAATCCCCAATGGGTCACGAATTTCGACATCGAGTGGGCCGAGCCGGACGATGCCTCGGACCGTCGTCGGGAGTTGATACCCAGCCGACGATCGAGTGCCCGGCGCGAGGGGTGCGATCGACAGGCGGGCGACGTGATCGGTCACATTCGACCGACTGACCCGTTCAGCCAGCTCGAAGCTGGTCGAACGAATGGCACCGTGGTGCTCGAGCCGCAGGTCGACACGTCCGGTGTCTCCTGCCACGAGCACGGTCGGGTGAACCCAACGTGTTGCCGAGATGCGTGGGCGGCGAAGCCGAACGAACAGCAGGGCGACGACGATGGCGACGAGGAAGGCAGCACCGATGACGAACATTTCGATCACGGCGAAGACGCGTCCGACGACGATGGCGATGATGCCTGCGACGAGGCAGCTCCAACCCTGCCGCGTCAGCACGAAATCATCGCGCTACCGGGACGGCGACGGCCTCGAAGACTTCGCGCACGGCATCCTCGGGGGAGAGGGCAGCACCACGATCGGTGCGCACCATGATGCGGTGAGCCAATGCCGAGATGCCCACCACTTTGACATCGTCGGGCGTTGCGTAGTTCCGGCCGCGCGCTGCCGCGTGGGCGCGGGTGGCCGCTGCAAGCTGGAGCGTGGCGCGAGGGGAGAAACCGAGTTCGATACCGGGGTGATTGCGGCTGGCTTCGGCCAGATCGACGAGGTACGACTTGAGTGCACCCGCGATGTAGACCGTGCGCACAGCGTCGATCATTCCGTTGATCTCTTCGGCGGACACGACGGGGCCAAGATTGGAGAGCACCTTGGCCGAGCCCTGATCGTCGAGCATTTGGATCTCGGAGGCGCGGCCCGGATAGCCGATCGAGATCCGCAGGAGGAAGCGATCGAGCTGACTCTCGGGAAGCCGGTAGGTGCCTTCCTGGTCAACCGGGTTCTGCGTGGCGATGACCATGAACGGCGGCGCGAGCTGACGGCTCACGCCGTCCGCTGTGACCTGGCGTTCCTCCATGGCTTCGAGCAGCGCAGATTGCGTCTTCGGTGAGGCCCGGTTGATCTCGTCGGCGAGCACGATGTTGGCGAAAAGCGGGCCGGCTTCGAAGCGGAAGCTCTCGGTGGATCGCTGGTAGACGCTGACGCCGACGAGATCGGTCGGCAGGAGATCGGGGGTGAACTGGATGCGCTTCCACACGCAGTCGACCGACGCAGAGAGCGCCTTGGCCAAACTAGTCTTACCGACGCCGGGCACGTCCTCGACGAGGAGGTGGCCTTCGGCGAGCATGCACATGATGGCCAGCTCGACCGCTTCAGTCTTGCCGTGGATGGCTTGTTCGATGTTGGCGGTGATGGCGTCGAAGAGGGCGGCGAAGCCCCGTGGAGCGACGTCGGCGGCGGCAGTCATCGGAGCGTTGGCGAATCCGTTCGAGGCCGTGGGTGTTCCGTCTGCTTCAACGTCGATCGTCACGAAGGGGAAGGGTAGATGCAAACGCGGTCCCTGGGTAGTCGGCGCTACGTTCGTTGTCGATGAGTTCACCAGACCATGTGTTGGCGGTCGCCATCGAGCCGTCACGCCTGGCCGCGGGTCTCGTCGATGCAGCTGGCACCGTCTTGCTGCGAGACCGTGTGACGACACCGTCTCGTGATGTGTGGCGCACGCTCGAGCAGCTGATCCGGCGAGTCATCGCAGCTGCACCCGAAGGACTGGGAGCGCCACGAGCCGTCGGCGTGAGCTGTACCGGCCCGATCGATGTCCGCGCCGGAACCGTGTCACCGCCGCTCGTGCCGGCCTGGACGAACTTTCCGCTCCGCGAACACCTCGAACGCCTCACGGGTCGGCCCGTCGAGTTGGACACAGCTGGCGGCGCCGTCACTGAAGCGGAGCGTTGGCTTGGTGAGGCGGTCGGTGTGTCGAGTTATTTGAAGGTGCAGATCGACACAACCGTCGAGTCCGGCTGCGTCATCGACGGGGTGCGATTGTCCGGATCGCTTGGCAATGCCGGGGCCATCGCACACGTGAATGTCGAGCCGGGCGGCAAGGAGTGTCAATGCGGAGCACTTGGCTGCCTGGAGGGATACGTGTCGTCCACTGCGCTCGAAGCCGAACTGAATCGCCCGTTGGGTCGTGCGACGGCACCGATCGTGGACCGGACCGGCATCATGCTCGGCCGTGCGCTGGCGTCCGTGTGCGCGACGCTTGACGTGACCACCGTGTTTCTGTCGGGCAACGTGATCGACGTGCTGGGCGATCCCATGCTCGAATCGATGCACCGCGAGCTCGCGGTGCGGTCACGCCTGAAGAACTTGTCGGGGCTCCGGGTCATCGAGCCGCATGAGCGCCTCGCGCCCCTGGCGGCTGCAGCGTCTCTCGCCCTCCGCTGACCTCAGGCAGGTTGGCTGCTCGGCTACCGCGCGGTAACCCTCAGCCGTTAGTGTCGCGTTCATGGATCCGACGTACACCGCAGACGCAGAGGCCTACCGCGAAAAGGTCCAGGCATTCCTCGCTGAGAAGCTCCCCTCGAACTGGAACGGGATCGGCAATCTCCAAGACGCCGACCTCGAAAAATTCGTCACCGAATGGCGCAACACGCTCTACGAGGCCAACTATCTCGCTCCGGGCTGGCCGGTCGAGTTCGGCGGCGCAGGCCTGTCCTCAACCGAGCAGGTCATTCTGGCTGAGGAGTTCGCCAAGGCGGGCGTCCCGACCGGTGGCCCAAACGACGCGTTCAGCATTCAGATGCTGGGCAACACCATCCTCGTGTGGGGCACCGACGAGCAGAAGGCGCACTACCTGCCCCGCCTACTCAAGGGTGATGACACCTGGTGTCAGGGCTACTCCGAGCCCGATGCCGGCTCCGACCTCGGCAACGTCGGCCTCAAGGCCGAACTCGATGGCGACGAGTGGGTGCTGAACGGCCAGAAGATCTGGACCTCGGCCGGTCACCTCGCTGACCACATCTTCACCCTTGCCCGCACCGACCCCGACTCGCCGAAGCACAAGGGCATCTCGTTCCTGCTGGTGCCGATGGACCAGCCGGGCATCGAAGTGCGCCCGATCAAGATGATCTCCGGTGACAGCGAGTTCAACGAGGTGTTCTACACCGACGCTCGCGTGCCGAAGGAGAACGTCATTGGCGGCGTCAACAACGGTTGGGCCGTCGCGATGTCGCTGCTCGGCTACGAGCGCGGCGAAGCTGCAGCAACCGGGCCGATTCGCTTCAAGGGCGAGTTCGCCCGCCTGCTGAAGATGGCGCAGGATCGTGGCGTTGCCGACGACCCGGTCATCCGTCAAAAGCTCGCCTGGTGCTACTCGAAGGTCCAGATCATGGGCTTCCTCGGCCAGCGCGTGCTCACCCAGTTCCTCGCCGGACACCATCCGGGTCCCGACGCTGCCATCGGCAAGCTGCAGTGGAGCGAATACCACAAGGTCGTCACCGAGTTGGCCATGGAAATCATGGGCGCCGACGCGCTCAACTGGGAAGGCCGCAAGCCCCCGTCGTCATTCGGCTCGGACGATTCGGGTGCCCCGAACGATCCGTCGTCTTGGATCGGCACGTTCCTGAATGCCCGGGCCGGCACGATCTACGCGGGGTCGTCACAGATCCAGCGCAACATCATCGGTGAGATGATCCTCGGTCTGCCCAAGGAGCCTCGCCCGCCAACACCGGCGAAGTGAATCTCGACCCGTGATCAGAGCACTCGGCGGCCTCGTCCGTCGGCCGGGTCTGTGGCCAACGGCGATTCGTCAGGCTCGCCGGACCGCGCCGTCGGGCTGGTGGAAGCGACGTCCGTTCCTGCCAATCCCGTCGGGTGAGTACCTCGAGTTCAGGCTCGTGACGCAGTATGGCGACGTCGCGCATCGACCTGAGTCTGATGATGTGGTGAAATACCTGCAATGGTGTCGGGAATGGGACCGTACGGGATAACCGCCGTCGTTGGCGTGAGGACTGCTCAGTAGGGTCCGGCCATGCACAGCGCGCTCGTTCTCAATGCCAGCTATGAGCCGCTGTCCGTCGTCTCTGCACGTCGCGCCACCTGTCTGGTGCTGTCCGAGAAGGCCGAGATGCTTGAAGACGACGGCATCGTGTTGCACTCCGAGACGCTCGATGTTGCACAAGCCTCTGTGATCAGGCTGCGATACATGGTCAAGGTGCCGTACGTGCGTCGCGGCGCGATGTCACGTCGAGCGATCTTTGCTCGCGACGAGCACCGCTGTCAGTACTGCGGCGGGCATGCCGATTCGATCGATCACGTCTTTCCGCGTTCGCGCGGCGGTGGTCATCACTGGGAGAACGTCGCGGCGGCGTGCAAGCCGTGCAATCTGGGCAAGCGCGATCGGACGCCGGAGGAGGCGGGGATGCGGCTCGCTCGACCATGCCGTGCGCCGCGGGCAACGGCGTGGGTGGTGGTGTCGGTGAACTCGGTGCCTGACACCTGGCGCCGGTACTTGCCGCTGGCATCGTGACGCGGTTCGAACTTGTCGAGTTTGCTGAATCGCCACGCACGTTTCACGCCCGCGAGCTGCCTGACATGCCGACACCGCAGGTCTGGTGGAACCGGCTGACCGAGCCAGCGCTGGTGCTGGGGTCGACGCAGCGGCCCGAGCATGTCGTCGACGAAGCGGCGTGTGCCGCGGCGGGAATCGATGTGGTTCGTCGACGCAGCGGCGGAGGCGCGGTCCTCCTGATTCCCGACGAGGTCGTGTGGTTTGACGTCATCGTCCCGACTGGCGCCGTCGCTGGACTGGGCGACGATGTTCACGCGCCGATGTCGTGGCTGGGGGAGCGGTTGGTACCGCTTCTTGCACCGCTGATCGGCGGTGCGATCACGGTCAAGGGTCCGGGCATGGTGTCGACACCGTGGTCTTCACTGATCTGTTTTGACGGCTTCGGTCCCGGCGAGGTGCTCGTCGATGGTCACAAACTTGTCGGTATCAGCCAGCGCCGCACGCGAGCCGCCTCGCGGTTGCAGTGCTGCTGGTACCGCAGTTCTGACCCGGCGCGCCTGGTGGCGTTGCTCGACACTGCGGTGCGGCCGGCGGTCACCGACTTGGCCCCCGTTGCAACCCTCGACACCATTGACATGGGGTCCGTGCTCAGCGACCTCGCTCGTTCACTCTGAACGTCGAGTCAGGCAGTTGCCGCGGAATATGGAAGCCATCGGCCTGCTTCGAAGTCGTAGAGCTTGCAGGACCGTGTCGCTCGCGCATAGTCGATCATCGAGAAGCGCTTGACCTTGACTGTGTCGGGGTACTCCTTCGCGATCGCTGCGGCTGCCTGGGGGAGTTGATGGAAGGGAATGCGGGCGTCGACGTGGTGGGGGATGTGGACGAAGATGTTGTGGAACCAGAGCCGGTTGATCAGGCGTGGCATCTTCAAGATGGTGGTCGACTCCATCTGTCCGGCGAACTGCGACCATGCACGGCGCGTCCACCAGCGGATGTCCGGCGACACATGATGCACGTAGACGGTCCATCCGATGATTTGGACGAAGATCAAGAACGGCACGACAACCAACTTGATCGGGAGCCAGAGAGCACCGACGACTCCACCTTGCATCGCTCCGACGATCACCGGGACCGCGAGCACCAGTGCCAATGCCGCGCCCAATCCACACTTGTCCCGTCGGATCGCCCCGCGGTTCTTGCCGGCGGCCGCGAATCGCCACATCTTCTCCCACCACACGACCCGCAGGTAGTAGGCGCCCGACCCGAGCAGTGACCATTCGAAGCGGTGGCGGAGTCGCTCGAGTGCGCCCATTTCTGCGTACTGCTCGACGGTGGTGGGATGCCAGACGAAGTCGAATCCTTGACGCGTTGTGTAGCCGTGGTGGATGCGGTTGTGGCCCAGAGCCCAGGCCGCTTCGACGTGAGCGCTCGGCGCCAGACAGCTCAAGGCCACGAATCGATTCGCCCGTCTCGAGTCGAACAGCGCTCCGTGGGAAGCATCGTGGCCGAGCACGAAGAGCCCGGCGATGGCCAGGCCCACGGCCAGCCATAGGAGCGGGATCGCCCACCATTGAGTGGTCAGTGCGAGCAGCGTCATCGGAACGACGTACAGCACCACGCCTTGTGCGAGGGTCAGCCACGCCCTGGCACTGGATCTCTCGTAGCACGTGTCCGGGATCACCGCCCGGACGTCGTTGAGCGATTGCTTGCGCGGACGCGGCAGGGTTTGGGGCACGGCGGAGTCCATCGAATGGACGCTAGGCAACCGACCGACCGGTAGGTAGGGCCGAAATCCTCTGCTGTGCTGGTTTGACGGCTCCCCGCAGGCTTCGGACGGCGAGGTCGGCGATCTCTGCCCGCAGAACACAGCATCACTGCGCTGTGCAGGCAGAGATCGTGTCACGCAGCGGTCGTGGGGGAGCGAATGGGTGGATACGGGGAATTAATGGGGAGAGATGGTTGACGATAGGGGTAAATGGGGGCACAATGGGGCGCGCTGGGGAGATCTCCCTCGTTCGCCAGCGGTAACAGGCCCGTCCCGGGGGAGATGGCAGGAACGAGACGCGACCGGTGTTTGTCGGGGTGCACGAGCGACAGCTCGATGATCGAGGACGTGTGGCACTGCCACCGACCTTTCGGCTTCCCCTCGGCGATCTCTGTTACCTCTTCTCCGACGAGGACGGCTGCGTCAGCATTCGCAGCGTCG
>CAXMZV010000172.1:0-7775 GCA_964199985.1 Candidatus Ilumatobacter isfjordensis
CACGATCAAGCGCGACGACCGCATCGTTTGCCGGGTCGCTGACCTCGGTCGCGAACTCGACGAGTACACCGCAGTCGCCGACCGCCCTGTACCGCGGTGCGTCGAACACAGCGTTCACGACGCGGCGTTGACGAAGCCGGTGAGCTGCATCCTGGCCGCAACCAGTTCGTCTCTGATCATTCGGGTCATGGCGACCGCGCCAGCGCTGTCTCCATGCACGCAGATCGAGTGCGCATTGAGCGCGATCGGGTCGCCGTCGACCACTGGCATGAGCCCCGTCTCCAAGAAGCTGAGCAGTCGGTCAGTCGCTTCACGCGGGTCGTGGATCATGGCCCCGGGCTGATCGCGTGGAACGAGCTGGCCGTTCGACTGGTAGCCGCGGTCGGCGAAGATCTCGGAGAACACGGGGACGCCCGCAGCTCGCGCGACACGCTCGACTTCGGTGCCCGAGATGGCCAGGATCGCCAACTCGCCGCTGACTCGCTGAACCGCGTGGACGACGGCAGCGGCCACGTCGGCATCGCGTGCTGCGAGGTTTGCGAGTGCGCCATGGGTCTTCACGTAGCGCACCTCGATCGGCACACGCGCAGCGACGGCCTGCAGTGCGCTGATCTGCGCCGCGATCATCCGACGGATTTCGGCGTGGCTCATCGGGATGATCCGTCGACCGAATCCCTCGCGGTCGGCGTAGCCCGGATGAGCCCCGACGGCGACACCTCGTTTGGCTGCCGTCGACAGTGTGCGAAACATCGTTTCGGGATCGCCGGCGTGACCACCGCAGGCCACGTTGGCACTCGAGACGAGCGACAGCATCGCGTCGTCGTCGCCCATCACCCACGGCCCATTCGCCTCGCCGAGGTCGGCGTTGAGATCAATCGATCGATCGGTCATCACCTGGCACGGTACCGGTCGCGTTGACCTCGGAAACGAGATCCTGCAGCTGACCGAGGCCGGCGAGACGTTGGTCGAGCGTTTTGCCCATCGGACCGACACGCAAGCTGTTGACGCCGCAGTCGCGGTACTCACGTAGCCGACGCCTGATCTCGTCGGGCGGGCCGATCAGATTGGTGCGGAGGCCGATCTCGACGGGAACTCTGGCAGCGGCGGCCTCCCGGTCGCCGTCGAGCCACAGTCGCTGCACTTCGGCAACGTCGTCACCAAAGCCCTGCCGAGCGAATGCGTCGTTGTAAAAGTTCGACGTCGCCGAACCCATCGCGCCAAAGGTGAACGCAAACCCCGACGCGTGACGTCGACCAGCTTCTTCGACGTCATCGGTGATCTCACAACTCACTGACACGGTCAGGTCGATGTCGTCGAGGGTCTTGCCAGCCGATTCGGCACCGGCACGGATCTCGTCGAAGAACACATCGGCGGTCTCACAGAAGAAGGAGTTGCCGATCCATCCATCAGCGGCGGCACCGGTGAGGCGGAGATTGGCCGGGCCGAGCGAGGCGATGTACACCGGCACGTGCACGGGCGGTGCTGCAACGCGCAGCGCTCTCCCTTCACTACCGGGCAGGGGCAGCTGGTACGTCTCACCGTCGTAGACCAGGCGTTCGCCCGCAGTGATCATCCGAATGATCTCGATGGTCTCGCGCGTGCGACGGACCGGCTTGGCGAACGGCACACCGTGCCACCCCTCCATCACCTGCGGTCCGCTCGCACCGACGCCGAGCAGGAAGCGACCGCCCGAGAGCTGCTGCAGGCTCATTGCCGACATTGCCAACATCGCCGGCGTGCGTGTGCCGAGTTGCACGATTGCGGTACCGATCTTGATCCTGTCGGTGAGTGCTGCGACGGCGCCCAGACCGGTCAGCGCGTCATAGCCCCAGTACTCGGGGACCCAGACCGAATCGACCCCGAGCCGCTCAGCCTCGACCACGTAGTCGAGACCTTCCCGGTCCACCGGCATCCCGTACACCCCCAGCCGCATGTGACCACAATAGATGATATTATGGTCACATGTCCATCGGAGTGCGGGAACTGAAGTCCAACCTGTCCGAGTATCTCCGTCGGGCGGCGAGTGGCGAAGAGGTCATCGTCACCGATCACAATCGCCCCATCGCTCGGCTCATCGCCTACTCGACGCAGTCAGACATCGACACAGGCATCGAGGAGGGTTGGATCGAGGCACCACGTCGCACGTCGCTCGGCGCAGCCACGCCGGTTCGGTCGACTCGCTCGACCCTCGAGGTGCTCGACGAAGACCGCGGATGACGCTGTACGTCGACTCCAGCGCGCTGTTGAAGCGATACATCGACGAACACGACTCCGCTGTCGCCATCGAACTGATGGGCACCGACCCGGTACTCGTGACCTCACGCCTCACCGAGGTCGAGGTACGGCGCAACCTCAATCGGCTGCTCGCGGCCGACGCACTCGATGCCAAGCGCAGCGAATTCTCCGTCGATCTCGATGCGTTCGCGCTCGTCAACCTTGACGCCAGCACGATGTCGAGTGCGGCTCGAATCGCCGAACGGACACTCTGTCGATCACTCGACTCGATCCATCTCAGCGCGGCGCAGCGCTCCGGGCAGTCCACGACACTGCTGACCTTCGACGTCCGACAGGCCCGGGCCGCTCGCGACCTCGGCATGTCCGTGATTGGCGTCTGAGCATCACTGTTCAGTCAGTCGTTTGGGGAGGGGCTTCACGGCGAAGCCGCTCGGCAACTCCTCAGACGAGTCGAGCACGCTGAATCGGGTGAGGTACTGCGCGTGCGGCGACAGCTTGCGGTGATCGTCGTACGTGATCCCGGCAATGGTCGGTTCGCGGAACCACGGGCCGTAGAACTCGAGATTCGGGATCGCTCGGAGGTCGTCAGACAGGTTGGGTGTGCCGCCATGCCAGGCACGCACGTCGCGGATCTGTATCGAACCCGCGGGTGCAGGGCAGACCGTGCTCAGCCGCATCCACTCGGGCTCGTCATTTTGCTTCGGGATTGGTGCTCGCGAGTTCTGCGTGCCGGGGATCTGCCGCGTCGGCCCGTTGAGTGGCGTCTGGTCGTCGGGCAGGAAGTTCACGGCGAGGTACGGACATGGCAGGTCACGCGCGGTCAAGAGTCCGCGCGGGTCGTGGAATGAGCTGTACGGGGTCGTCTCACCATCGACGTAGTCGCGCATGTCGGAATGCAGCGGCTGGTACTCGGTTGCGCCCGGCAGGCAGAAGTCCCCGCTCGCAGCGCGCAGCAGATAGTCAGGCGAGCCGAAGATCGCCGTGATGATCGGCGTCACCGTCGGCAGGTCGACGAGCATCTGCCATTCCGGACGGTGCAACATGCTGCGCGTCGCACTCGACCCACCGAACGAGTAGCGGTGCGACCCCCGATTGCCGCCGCGATCAGCGTCGAGCGCAACGATCTCGTGAGCGACCTCGCGCACCCCGCTTCGCAGGAAGGCCGTCTGATCGGCGGTGAGTGCGTCACGGATGACGACGAAGCCGTCGCGGTGGAAGATCCGGACCGCACGTTCGATCTCGGACGGCTCGAGAATCTCCATGCCGGTGAGACCGTTGTTTGCGATGAGATACTCGCGCTGGGCGTCCAGCTCGGCTGTGGTGTTTGACATGCGATCCGTGCCTTTCAGGAAACGGGGTGGACGATGAACTTGCGGGTCACTTCGATGAACTGTTCGAACTGCTCGCGATGGATGTTGTGGCCAGCGCCATCGATGCGCTTCGCGGTGACGCGTGGGTTCAACTCGCCGACGCGTCGAGCGACGTCGTCGGTCACGATGCCGCCACCCTCAGTATCACCATGGACGAGCAGTGTCGGGCTATCGATCGCAGTGACAGTCTCGCCCCAGCCGCTCCGGACCACCGTGTCGGCAGCCTCCGGTCGTACCTGCTGCTTCGACTCGATCCAGGTCGGATACTCCTCGGGCGGCCATGTCTGGTGCTGTTCACGAGCACGGGCCTCGAGTTCGATCGTGGTGGCCTCCGAGCATGACACCAGCCAACAACGCACCGCTTCGCGTCGCGAGTCAGACGCGCCACCATCAGATTCCTGGCTGGCCTTCCACGGCGGGTCGATGAGCACCAGTTGGGCGACCACTCCGGGTTGTGTGGCCGCGAAGTCGGCAACGGTTCGGGCTCCCACCGAGTGGCCGATCAACGTTGGTCGATCGAGGCCGAGGTGGGCGATGACCGCCGCGACATCGGCAGTTGGCGGCGCTCCACCACCGGCGGCCGTTCCCGACTGGCCGTGGTTCCGAGCATCGATCATCACGATGTCGAAGTCGTTTTCGAACGCTTGCGCAACTCGCCACCAGCAGCGACCGCTGTCGCTCAACCCATGCGCGAGCACCAACGGCGGGCGATCGGGTCGCCCAGCTCGATGAACGTGAATGTTCACGCCGTCCGCGTCGACATCGCACTCCCGCCAGTTGGCCATGACGTCGCCCGATTCGGAGATCACCAGGCGTACGCCTCCGGCGCAGGCCCCGGTCCGGGGAAGATCTCGTCGAGCCGGGCAAGCGTGTCAGCAGACAACTCGATCGAAGGAGCGCCCAGCGCGTCATCGAGTTGGCCCATCGTGCGGGGGCCAACGATGGGCGCCGTCACTGCTGGCTGCTGGAGCAGCCAGGCCAGACCCACGGTGGCCGGCGACTCACCGATGTCACGGCAGCACTGTTCCCACTGTTCGAGTTGCGGCCGTCGCGCTTCGACACGTTGGAGCATTTGCGGTGATGCACGCCGACCAGCGTTGTCGGCGGACAGCACACCAGCGAGCAAGCCGCCCGCCAAGGGGCTCCAGGGCAACAGTGCCAGCCCGTACGACTCGCAGGCGGGGATGACTTCGAGCTCAACCGTGCGCTCGACCAAGTTGTAGAGGCTCTGCTCGGAGACGAGGCCGAGGAAGTGGCGCGACTTCGCGGCCTCGTTGGCTTGGGCAACGGTCCAGCCGGCGAAGTTGCTCGACCCGACGTAGGTGATCTTGCCCTGCGCAACGAGGGTCTCCATTGCCTGCCAGACCTCATCCCACGGCGCGGTGCGATCGATGTGATGCATTTGGTAGAGGTCGATGTGATCGGTCTGCAGGCGCTTCAGGCTGGCATCACAGGCAAGACGGATATGACGTGCCGACAGACCCCGATCGTTCGGACGGTCCGACATCGGCTCGTGCACTTTCGATGCCAACACAATCTGTTCGCGTCGTTCACCACCCTGCGCCAGCCAGTTGCCGATGATCGTCTCGGTGGTTCCGACTCCTTCGGTGCCGCCGTACTGGTTGGCCGTGTCGATGAAATTGATGCCGTGATCCAGTGCATGGTCGAGCAGCTCGAACGAGTCGGGCTCTGACGTGTTCGGGCCGAAGTTCATCGTGCCGAGACAGAGCTCGCTCACCTGCAGGGCGGTTCGACCGAGTCGACGATGTTCCACCGTCCCTTTTTACCATTCAGCCAACACTTCATTTGCGGTCGATGTCGGCCGCGACCGTCCGTGCGAGGGCGGTGAGTCGCGAGCGGTAGACCTTGACGGTCGGCTCGTCGAGCTTGAAGCCGCGGGGTGACAGGCGGACGAGATCGATCCAGGACTCGCGTGTGGCCGCGTCGACGTTCGATTCGTCCTCGAGGAACGATGTCAGCCCGGCCTGCAATCGCGCGATGACGGCGAGCGCGCCTTCTGCGGCGTGCTCGGTCTTCGCGCTCATGATCTCGTCGGCATACGGCGACGCCGACATCGTCTCCCACAGATCGCCCTCGAAGCGCTGCAGGAACCCGTCAAGCCGATCCGCGATTGCTACGTCGCGCGCGAGTTCGGCGAGCGCGGCATCCGCAGCGTCGTCGAGAAGCGCGACGAAGGCCGAGGCGAAGATGTCGCCCTTGTTCTTGAAGTACTGGTAGAGCCCAGGTCGGGACATGCCAGCTGCAACGGCGATGTTCGACATCGACGTTTGGTTGAACCCACGTGCCGAGAACTCGCTGATCGCTGCAGCGTGAATCACCGACTGCTTCGCATCGTCGAGCTGCGCCACCATCACACCACCTTGACACATTTGTCCGAATGTGTCAGCCTGCGCTCCTGACATATTTCGAAGAAAGTGTCAGAATCACACGACCAACGCAGGAGCACCTCATGACACGTCTCGGCTACCAGATCCCTAACTTCACCTACCCGGGCGTGGATAGCGCCGACACGTTCGGCAATGTCGTCGCGCAGGCGCAAGCCGCTGAAGCAGCGGGCTTCGACCGCGTCTTCGTGATGGACCACTTCTACCAACTGCCCGGCATCGGCGCCCCGAGCGAGCCGATGTTCGAGTGCTACACGCTGCTGTCCGCCCTCGCGCAACACACGAAGTCGGTCCGACTCTCAGCGCTCGTCACCGGCAACACCTACCGCCACCCCACACTGCTCGCCAAGACGATCACGGCGCTCGACCACGTGTCGGGTGGGCGTGCGACGCTCGGCATCGGCGCAGGGTGGTTCGAACTCGAGCACAACTCGCTCGGCTACGAGTTCGGCACGTTCACCGACCGCTTCGAGAAGATGGAGGAGGCGCTCCAGATCATCATCCCGATGCTCCGCGGCGAGACGGTGTCGCTCGACGGCAAGCACTATCAGGTGACCGACGCGGTCAACTCGCCGCCTCCGATTTCACGGGTGCCGATCATGATCGGCGGCTCGGGCGAGAAGAAGACGTTGCGCATGGTGGCGCAGTACGCCGACGAGTCGAATCTCGCCAGCGGCGGCATCGACGAGATCCCGCGCAAACTCGACGCGCTGGCAGCACAT
Organism: Candidatus Ilumatobacter isfjordensis; assembly: GCA_964199985.1. Taxonomy (GTDB): domain Bacteria; phylum Actinomycetota; class Acidimicrobiia; order Acidimicrobiales; family Ilumatobacteraceae; genus Ilumatobacter_A; species Ilumatobacter_A isfjordensis. The sequence continues at coordinate 6,733 of CAXMZV010000172.1, forward strand.
TGTGAACGCCTCGGCCGCGATCGCTCAGAGATCAAGGTGACCAAGTTGCTGATGGCGTTCATCGCGCCGACGATGGAGGAGGCCGAACAGGACTTGCGCGAAGTGGCTGCGGTGAAGGGCTGGAACGAAGAGATCATGGAAATGGTCAAGGGCATCTTCATCTACGGCGACGCCGACACCGTGGGCGAACGCCTCCAGGCCTGCATGGCCACCGGCATCGACGGCATGACGATCAACCTGCCCAACAACGGCCACAAGACCGAGCGCATCGCTCTGCTCGGCGAGGTCGCGAACGCCGCCATCGGCGACTGACTCGGGCGCTACTCGGCGCGGAGCACGTCGAGGATGTCGCGACGAGACGCCGCGCGTGACGGCAACAGCGCTGCGGCAGCGCCCGCTCCCACACCGAGCGCAGCGATGATGAGGCCGGTCACCGGGTCGGCGTTCGGCCACGCGATTTGCCCTTCGGAGATGGCTCGGAAGAACCCGAGAGCAGCGAGGTACGCAAGCACCAACCCGCTCAGCACGCCGACAGCGGCCAGCAACGTGAACTCCGACATGAGTGACCAGAACACCTGGGCCCGGTTGGCCCCAGTGGCACGTACCGCCGCGATCTCTCCTTCGCGTTCGCTGATTGCCAAGGTGACGGTGTTGGCGATGCCGACGAGGGCAATGACGATCGCCACAGCCAGGAGCGCGTAGACCAGGCCGAGAACCGAGTCGAGGTTGGAGCTGAGGCCGTCGAGGAACTCATCGCGGCTGAGCGCATTGATGGTCGGAGTGTCGATGGCATTGTCGATGGCGTCGGAGACATCACCATCGCTGACGACGTACACATAGGTGGCCGGCTGATCGGCACCGAACGGGCCTCGTGCCGCCTGGTCAGCGATGATCGACGGTGCCGCAAGGCCTGGCAGCGCGCTCTTGACGATGACCCCGACCTCCAATGGTGTCGGACCGGTCTGGGTTCCGACGGTGATCGTGTCACCGATCACGACATCAAGGCGGTTCGCCAAGTCCTCGGCCACCAACACGACGGTGCC
>CAXMZV010000173.1:0-7766 GCA_964199985.1 Candidatus Ilumatobacter isfjordensis
CTCGTGCGCAGCGCTGAGTTCACCACCACCGCGGCCCAGGACGCTGGGGAATGTCGACTGGAGCCTCGAGCTCAGCCAATACGGCGACGAGTTCACGATCGTGCCGCCGGACGAGTTGCAGTGACCGAGGTGTCTACTGCGTCCGACCCGAGTCGGACATCCGATCGCCGCAGTGCGTCGCCGCGCGCGATTCTGTGGGCCGTCGGCTTCAGTGTGTTCGTCGCAGCCGACGATCTCACCGTCGTGTCCACGATGCTGCGGCCCATCATCGGCGACCTCGGCCTGGTCTTACCCGATGGCCTCGACGACGCGGCATGGGTGGTCAACGCTTACTTGATTGCGTTCATCGCGGTGATGCCAGTCGCCGGCCGCGTCAGCGATGTCATCGGTCGGCGCCGCACGTTTGTGCTCGCCTACCTCATCTTCATGGTCGGCACGATCTGGATCCCGCTGTCCGACTCGCTCGGCCCGTTCCTGGTCGGCCGCGTGCTGACCGCAATCGGAGGCGGCGCCATGGTGCCCGTGGCCCTGGCCGTGGTGGGCGACGTGTACACCGAGTCGAAGCGCGCACGGGCACTCGGCACGCTCGGTGCGATCGAGACGCTGGGGTGGGTGTGGGGGCCGCTCTACGGCGCCATGCTCGTGCGCTTCTTCGACTGGCGTCTGCAGTTCTGGCTCAACGTGCCGCTGGCCATCATCGGCCTCGCCGCCGTGTGGTGGGCGCTCGCCGAGCACGATCGTCCGGAACGGACGACGCGCGTCGATTGGGTCGGTGCAGGACTGCTCACGACCACACTGGTCAGCCTCAACCTGGCGCTGCTCGGCTCAGCCGAGGTGCAGAGTGTGCAGGGCCTCGATCAGTTGACCGGCAACGGCGGCACCGACCTGCGGCTGCTGTACCCGGTCGCGCTGGTGGCGGGCGGCCTGTTCGTCTGGCATCAGCGTCGCACCGACGACCCACTGATCGATCGCGCCATGTTCGGATCGGGGAGCCTGGGCGGTCGCAGTGTCCAGGCGGCATTGATCGTCAACTTCGTGGTTGGAGCGGCGCTGGTCATTGCGATGGTCGATGTCCCGCTGTTCGTCAACGCCATCGAGGTCGACCTCGAACGATCCGCCGTGCTGGCCGGATGGATCCTGTCTGCCATGACCGCCGCAATGGCAGTGATGTCGTACGTCGGTGGTCGCGTCACGGAGCGGTCGTGGTACGGACCCCCGATCGTGCTCGGCCTCGTTGCCGCAACGGTGGCCTTCGCCACGATGGGCCTCACCTGGAGTGCCCACACGCCGTACCCACTCCTCGCGCTGCAGCTCGGCATACTCGGAGCGGGCTTCGGACTGACGACTGCTCCTACAACGTCGGCGGTCGTCGACCACGCAGCACCCGAACATCGCGGCAGCGCCGCCGCGGTCGTGATGGTGGTCCGGTTGCTCGGTCTGAGCGTCGGGCTCTCTGCGCTCACGGCCTGGGGCCTGGCCCGCTTCAACGCACTGCGCGGCGACATCGAACTGCCGCCGCTCACCGACCCCGGGTTCGAATCAGCACTCCGCGAGGCGTCGGCCGAGTTGACCTCGAGTTCGATCGCGGAGACCTTCATCGCCACCGCCGTCGTGCTCGGCGTCGGCCTCCTCATCGCCCTGTTCTTGCTCAAACGACCCTCGACAATCACCCCGGCAGCCAATCTGCTCACCACCAGCCCCACTGAGGAGGCCCTCATGACCACCGACGAAACACCCCCAACCATCGACAACGCCAGCCCTGATGGGCATCTCGAACCGACCACCGAGATCCCCATCATCGTGGCGCCCGTTGGCGATGCCGCGGAGTTACCTGACGAGACAGTCGCCCCATTCGCGCACCGTCACATCGGGACCATCGTGGGAGTGTTCGCGCTCGCGCTGCTGGCGGCGTTCGTACTGATCGCTGTCTTGTTCGCACAGCTGTCGAGCACCCGCGGCGACCTCGATACCGCAACCGAATCGCTCGAGACAAGCACGGAAGATCTTGCCCGGGTCGAGGCGGGCGCGGCGCTGTTCGCTTCACAGGTCACCGGCTTCCAGGAGCAGATCACCGAGCTGCAGCCGACGATCCAGAGCGGTCTCGACGAAGCCGTCGCCGGTCTTCAGACCTTCAGTGAGTCCACACTCGAATTCACCGTCAACATCGACGAGAGTGTCGGCATCAACACCGAGGTCGTGCTCGACCGCACCGTCGAGGTACCGATCAAGGCCACGTTGCCGATCAACGAGACCTTCGACACCACCATCACGATCGATGGACCGTTCGGCACCGAGATCCCGCTCGACATCACGGTGCCGGTCAACATCGACGTGCCGATCGATCTCACCATCGAGATCCCGATCAACGAGACGGTTCCGATCGAAGCCAACGTGCCGGTGAAGATCGACGTCCCCATCGGCGTCAACGTCGCCGAGACCGAACTCGCCGAACTCGCCACGTCCCTGGCCCTCGGTCTGGAGTCCTTCACCGACGTCCTCGAAGGCCTCGGCGGCTGACACTCTCTCTCGCCCGTCGTGGCTGGATAGGTTCGCAGTGATGAGTGGAGTCGATCGACGGGATCAGGCTGAGCGCGTGGTCGAGCGACCGAACACGACGTTCAAACCGCGGCGCCGATCGTTGAGCGACAAACGCCAGGCCGACTTCAACACCTGGATCAGCCGATGGGGGCTCGATCAGAACGGACCGCTGCTCGATTGGCACGAGCTGTTCGAGGGACGTCCCGTTGTCGTCGACATCGGATTCGGGCGCGGCGAGGGCACGATCGACATGGCCCGCGCTGACCCCCACACTGCGATTGTCGGCATCGAGGTCCACACGCCCGGTGTCGTCGCCGTGCTCGACGCCATCGAGAACGATCCGCTCCCACACGTCCGCGTCGTCCATGGCGATGTGCTGCGATTCTTGACTCGCGTGCCGCTCGAATCGCTCGACGGCGTGCGCGTGTACTTCCCCGACCCGTGGCCGAAGAAGCGACATCACAATCGCCGGCTCGTACGTGCCGATGTTGTCGACGTGCTGGTCGACCGGTTGCGCATCGGTGGCACGTTGCATCTCGCCACCGACATCGAGCACTATGCCGAACAGATGCTCGCGACGTGTGCTGCGGTGTCCCGTCTCGAGGGTGCGCAGATCGAGCGGCCCCCATGGCGACCGGTGACGCGATTCGAACAACGCGGCGTCGATGAAGGTCGCGCGCCCATCGACCTCGTGTTCACCCGCACGTCCTGACAGCGGCGGTGGTCCGAAATGTGCAGGAGAATCGTCGCTGAGCGATGCTCACCCCACATTTTTCGGATTTGGTGCGGTCGATCTTGCGCACTTTAGTTGCGTCCGCAAGTAAATGTAGATATCATTCAGGCATGAGCGCAATCCGCCAGACGTTCCCCCTCACCACACAGTGGCCAACAATTGACCCATTCCTGTTCGTCGCTCACCATCTCGACGATTACCCGAACGGCACGGCCGACCTCGAACCCGACGCCTCGTTGAACAGCCGCACCATCGGCCAGGACTTCGACGGCATCGACGGTTGGAACATGTACCACGGCAAGAACGTGCCGGGCTTTCCGCAGCACCCCCACCGCGGCTTCGAAACCATCACTTACGTGCGTACGGGCGTCTGCGACCACAGCGATTCGATGGGTGCAACCGCTCGCTTCGGCGGCGGCGACACGCAATGGATGACCGCGGGGAAGGGCATCGTGCACTGCGAGATGTTCCCGATGCTCAAGCGCGACGAGCCGAACCCGCTCGAGCTGTTTCAGATCTGGTTGAACCTGCCGGCCGAGGACAAGATGGTCGATCCGTACTTCACCATGCTGTGGAGTCACGACACGCCGACCGTCGTCGACGCCGGGCCGAACGGCGAGCTCGTCGACATCACGGTGATCGCCGGAACGCTGAGCGACGGCGACAGCTCAGTGACCGCTCAGAGCCCGCCGCCGAACTCGTGGGCGTCGCGGGCCGAGGCGGATCTGGCGATCTGGCATCTCCGCTTCGATGCTGGCGCCAGCTGGACTCTTCCAGCCGCGGCTCGCACCGACACCGAACGCGTCCTGTACGCATTCTCCGGGTCGTCGCTGACGATCAACGGTGAACGCGTTGACGCCGGCAACGGCGTTCTGCTCGACGACCCGATGCAAACGATCGAACTCGTCGCTGGTGACGGGGGCGTCGAAGTAATGCTGCTGCAGGGCCGTCCAATCGGCGAGCCCGTCGCCCGTTACGGCCCGTTCGTCATGAACACCGACGTCGAGATCCGGCAGGCGTTCCAGGACTACCAGCGCACCGAGTTCGGCGGCTGGCCGTGGCCATCTGACGACCCGACCCACGGCGTCGACGAAGGTCGCTTCGCCCACCACGCCGACGGCAAGCTCGAACGCTTCGACCGCGAACCCGTCACCACTTGACGGTCCACCACCGAACTGCGTCACATCGGGCCCCGACCCCGGTGTGACGCAGCTGTCACATCGGGCCCCGACCCCGGTGTGACTGGCACCGTTGTGACTCAGGTTCTTGGCAGACTGTATGGATGACCGTTCTCCACGATCTGCTCGCTGAACGAGGCACCTTGCTGATCGACGGCGCCATGGGAACCGAACTCTTCGCTCGCGGGCTCGGGTCGGGCGACCCGCCGGAAATGTGGAACGTCGACCATCCCGACCGAGTCACCGCCGTGCACGCCGACTACGTCAACGCTGGCTCCGACATCGTGCTGACCAACTCGTTCGGCGGCACGGGTTTCCGGCTGAAGCTGCACAAGCTCGACGACCGCTGTGTCGAACTCAACCGCGCCGCCGCACAGGTTGCACGCGCCGCCGTCGATGCGCACCTTGCAGAGACCGGCCGACGCGTCCTCGTCGCTGGCTCAATGGGCCCCACCGGCGAGCTGCTCGAGCCGATGGGATCGTTGACGCCCGCAACGTGCGCGGACGCGTTTCGCGAGCAGGCGATCGGCCTCGACGAAGGCGGCGCGGACGTGCTCTGGATCGAGACGATGAGCCACCTCGACGAAGTCGCGGCCGCTGTCGAAGGCGCTCGTTCCGTCAGTGATTTGCCCGTGTGCGCAACGCTCAGCTTCGACACCGCCGGACGCACGATGATGGGTGTCACCGGTGAAGATGCCGTGAACCGGCTCGCCGAACTCGGCGTCGACGCCATCGGCGCGAACTGTGGCAACAACTTGGCCGATACCGAGGCCGCGCTCCATCAGATGCGCGCCGCGAATCCCGACGTGTTGCTGATCAGCAAGGCCAACGCCGGCATGCCTGAGTGGCACGGAAGTGAACTGCACTACAGCGGTGAGCCCGAAGTGATGGCCGCCCACGCGATCCGTCAGCGCGATGCCGGAATTCAGATCATCGGAGCATGCTGTGGCAGCTCGCCGAGACATCTCGCAATGATGCGCCAGGTGCTCGACGGCGCCATCCCGGTCCCCGAGGTCGAGTTCGAAGTCGCGGCTGTTCGTCAGGTGCCCAAAGGTCGCCAGCGCACCGGTCGCCGTTCGCGCCCGCAGTAAAGGCAGGTGGTTGTTGCGCAGTATGTGCGCAAGATCCACACGCGTTCGCTGAGTTTGGTCGCGTCAAAGGGCCGATCGCAGCGCAGTAGCTTGGCGCGCTGCATCAGCAGACGAGTCGGCAAGCACGGTGATGTGGCCCATCTTGCGGCCTGGGCGCGCCTCGCTCTTCCCGTACAGATGCAGCTTCGCCCCAGGATCAGCGAGAGCGACCGACCAGTCGGGTTGACCGCCATCGGGCCACAGACCGCCGAGCAGATTGACCATCGCGACGCCGGCCGATGTCATCGAGGTATCGCCCAGCCCGACGCCGCAGATCGCGCGGATCTGCTGTTCGTACTGACTCGTGACACTCGCATCGAGTGTCCAGTGGCCACTGTTGTGCGGCCGCGGAGCCATCTCATTGACCAGCAGCTCTCTACCCGCGGCGGTGCTGACGACGAACATCTCCACGGCCAGGACCCCGATGTAGTCGAGCCGCACGGCGATGTCACAAGCAAGTCCGGTGGCCCGCTCGGCAAGGTCATCATCGATGACGGCCGGCACGACCGACACATCAAGAATCCCGTCAGTGTGCGTGTTCTCCGCGACGGGCCACGTCCGCGTGCTGCCATCGGCGGAACGGCCGACGATGACGCTGACCTCCGTCTGCAGGTCGAGTATTGCTTCGACCACGCACGGCACACGTCCGAGCTCGTCCCACGCTGAGGCCAACTGGATCAGGCCCCTGACGCGGCGCTGACCCTTGCCGTCGTATCCGAGCCGCGCCGTCTTGAGCACGACGTCTGCATCCAGTAGGTCACTTGGAATCTGATCGAGGCCACCCAGACCGGCGTCGAGCACAGCGTGCGCGCCGACGGGGAACTGGTGATGACTGAGAAACCGTTTCTCGGCCACACGATCTTGTGCGATGCGGACTGCCGTTGGCGACGGCGCGACGCGAATCGACGCCGCGAGCACATCGAGCGCTGCGGCCGGCGGGTTTTCGAACTCCGTGGTGACCACGTCGCAGGCCTCGATCAGTCGCTCGAGCGCAGCGGGATCGTCATAGGCCGCAACGAGGTGTTCGTCGGCCACTGCACCCGCTGGCGCACCGGGATCGGGGTCGAGGACGATCGTTCGGTAGCCCATGAGCTTTGCAGCGACGAGTGCGTATCGGCCGAGTTGGCCACCGCCCAGCATCCCGATCGTGGCCGGAGGAAGGATCGCCGTCATCAGCTCGGCGGGAGTGTCGAGTCGGCCGCGATCTGTCGCCGTTCAGCGCGATAGTCGTCGAGCGCAGCACGAAGTGCCGGGTCGTGGTTGGCCAGCATCGCGACGGCGAACAACGCTGCATTGGTGGCACCTGCCTCGCCGATCGCGAAGGTCGCCGTGGGAATGCCGGCGGGCATCTGCACGATCGAATACAACGAGTCCTGTCCGGAAAGATGTCGCGACGCAACCGGAACACCGAGCACCGGGACCGTTGTCTTCGCAGCAAGCATCCCCGGCAGATGGGCAGCGCCGCCGGCACCAGCAATGATGACCTGTAGGCCTCGATCGATGGCGCTCTCGGCGTACGAGAACATCTCGTCGGGCATGCGGTGGGCGCTGACGACCTCGGCGCGATGTGGCACGCCGAACCGCGTCAGGATCTCGACAGTCTTCGACATCGTCGGCCAGTCACTGGACGAGCCCATCACGACACCGACAAGAGGTGCTGATTCAGTCACGACGTCGTCATTCACGCCGCCAGGTTATGCCCTCTCGGCACCGCCTCAGACAGCGGTCATTCGCCGAAGGTCAGACGTCGCCGGATTCGTGCAGCTGCACGATCGGCGCATCAGCGGGAAGGCCATTGTGGCCACCACCGCCACCGCCCGAATTGAAGTCGCGTCCGAAGTAGAAGATGGCTCCGAGGATCGCGATGAACACGATCCCGGCGAGCACCCACTCCATCGTGGCCGACATCCGCCGCGACGTTTCGTCGCCAGTGTGGTGCACGGTGGGTCGACCCTTCGGCGCCGTGTAGCCCTTGCCGTGTTTCACATCACTCGCCATGCGCACCAGGCAAGCAGACGCGAGCGATCGAGACAAGCGCGCTGGGCACTGTTTTCGGGATCGTTCGTCGTGACACGTCGTGGCCGGTCGTCGGTCGCGAGGTGCCGAACGCGAATATCGGGCCGCCGTCACACGAGTGCGCACCGTATGGTCACCGCATGGGACCACTTGACGGCCGCGTCGCACTGG
>CAXMZV010000174.1:0-7751 GCA_964199985.1 Candidatus Ilumatobacter isfjordensis
GAACAATACCGATGGGGTGTCACAGAGTTGCTGGGCTCGGGGCTACAACGGGGCGACCGCCGCCGACGACATCGTGCCGGGTGCAATGGCAGGGTCGACGGTCCGGGGCATCCACGAACCGAGTTCAGGAACTTCGAGAGCCTCGACGGTCGCCCCACGCACATCTTCGACGACTGACGATCTGGCCACTGCGCTGTGGCACGCTGGTCGGGTGAGCGACGCACCTGCACAGCCCGGCCTCTACGACGCGATGAGCACCTTGCGTGCCGTCCGCAAGCTCCGCCCGGATCCGATTCCTGATGACGTGCTCGAGCGTGTGTTGCAGGCCGCGTGCTGGGCGCCGACCGGTGGCAACACGCAGCCGTGGCGCGTGGTTGTCGCGACCGAGCCCGAGACCAAGCAGGCACTCGCCGACATCTACGCACCCGAGTGGGCGAAGTACGTCGGGGGCTTCATGAAGATGATGGAAGGGTTGCCGCCCGAACAGCTCGCTCCGTGGGAACGCGTTGCGGCCGCGGGCGATTATCTGGCTGACCACTTGCACGAGGCACCGGCGATTCTCGTCTTCTGCGCCAACCCGAAGATGATGGCGATCACGGACGCCAAGCTCGACCGGGTCAGCGTGGTCGGTGGCGGTTCGATCTACCCGGCCGTCCAAAACGCCATGCTGGCTTGCGTGGCCGAAGGCCTCGGATGCACCCTCACCACCCTTCATTGCCTCCGTGAGGACGAGGTGAAGCAGGTGCTCGGCATTCCTGATGACTGGGCCACCGCAGCGTTGGTGCCGATCGGTTACCCGGTCGGCAAGGGCCACGGGTCGATCACGCGCCAGCCGCCGGCGCAACTCGCGTACCGCGACCAATTCGGCACCGCATGGAGCTGATCGCGCCAGCTCAGCTGGCGGCGCGGGTGGCCCACACGTCGGGCGTCATCGTCCAGTCGATGAGGCGGCCTGACTCAGCTGGCGCTTCGGGTTCGCGCTCGATGATCCGGGCGCGACTGAAGCCGAGCTTCGCGGGCACGGCGGCGCTCGCCTCGTTGGCCTCGTCGGTCTGCACGTGCACGACCTCGATGCTGGCGATCTCGAACGCCGCGCTGGTCAGCGCCGCCGTCAACTCGGTCGCATAGCCGTGTCGGACGTGGTCGACATGTATCCAGTACCCGATCTCCAACGTGCCGGGTCCCTGGCGCCGATGGAAGCCTGAGCCGCCGACAACCTCGCCGTCGAGGAAGACGCCATAGATGACGTCACCGCCGTCCTCCCACACTCGAGTCCAGCCTTCGATCAACTGGACGCGTTCAGGGCGCGTGAGGGGCTCGAACTTGACCCAAGCCATCCAGGGCCGGAGGTGATCGATGTTTGGGGTCACTGCCGCTGAGATGATGCCCACCTCGTCGTGACGCCATCGACGGAGCACGAGACGCGTCGTGTCGACGCGTTCGGGGAGCCGATCGTCAGGAGGGTGGGACACGTCAGCCATGCCGCCAGCATGGCTCACTCAGTGTGCGAACCGAGACGGCATTTCGATCGCATGTCGAGCGCCGCGTCGACCGTGGCATTGGAGTCGAGTGCTCCGGTGTCGAGGACATGGTCCTCGAACGCACCCAGATCGGCGAATTGATCCCACATGAACTCCACCGGACCCACCTCGGTGAGCGATCCGGTGTCGCGGCCAGTTGCTCGGTGGACCGTGACCGCCTTGGTCGGCCGCAGGACGATGTAGCCAAACGGTCGGCCGAGTGCCGTCGCGAACGTGTCGAGATGCCAGGGCCCGATCACCGCATCAACAACGACGGGGAACCCGCCGGCGGCGAACTCCCGCGCTGTTGCCGCCGTCGCTGCGAGCGCTGCCTGATTCTGCCGATCAGAAGCGGGGTCCCACGGCGGGATGAATCCGCTGACGACGCAGGCGAGAACGTCGTCGCCACGGACGAGTACCGCATGGTCGAGTCGCTCGGCCAGCGCGCGAGCGACGGTCGATTTACCGGCGCCGGGCGGTCCGCTGAGCATCAACACTTCCCCGCGATTCACGCCGTCACCGTACTCAGACGAGAGCACGCGGAACGCGTGTGAATATTGCGCACATTGTGCGCAACACCCACACGCCTGTGGGGCTGGTCAGCGGTTGGTGGCGACGGGCCACGACTCGAGGGTGGTGTATGTCGACCCGGTTGGGTGCAGGCGACTCTCGACCAAGGCCACCTCGGCGACGTCGAACGACGATTCGCACAGCATGCCGACGACCTTGCGGACGATGGCCCCACGCTTCACGCGGGCGACGGTGATGTGGCCGGTGTAGGTGGGTCGGGGTGCAAGTGTTCCGAGGCCATCGGTGGCATCGACGACCGCCGCCGCCAGGTCATCGAGGCCGGCGACTGGCGCGATGACCGAGTGAGTGCCGAGCATGTCGATGGCCGGACCAACGCGCGCTGTCGCGGCAGGCAGCGAGGCGTGCCGCATCGCGTCAGCGACCCGGTTGGGGTCAGCGTCGCCCAAGAACCGAAGTGTTGCGTGCCAGCTCTCCGGCGGCAGGAAGCGCACGCCGCGGTGATCCTTGCGCGGCAGTTCGCACAACACTTCGATCACATCATCGGGCGGTAACGCGGCGAGAAAGAGTCGTGCCATCACGTTCAGCTTCGCCGGTGGTGGGGTTTTCCCCACCACCGATTCGCCAGCGCACCGGATCGAAGCAGCCCGCCCGTCCTGCGCACGATCGATGCATGGAACTCAGTGCCCAACTCTCGCCCCTCGTCGCCCCGCCGGAATCCGCTGCGCCGTCACGCCCACGTCGAGCAGCATCGACCGAACGGCGGGCAGCGCCCACGCCCCAGCGACTGGCCCCGCTCGTCCAGGCACACGACCTGACACGCCAATGGGGGCGCGGGAGCAGTGCCCAACTTGGTGTCGACCGCGTCGACTTGAACATCGGGTCGGGTGAGCTCGCATCGATCGTCGGGCCGTCCGGCAGCGGCAAGTCGACGCTCGGAGCGTTGATCGCAGGCATCGACAACCCGAGTTCGGGTTCGCTCGTCGTCGACGGCACTCGCATCGATTCGTTGTCCAACGACCGCTTGGCCCGATGGCGTGGCCGCACCGTCGGCATCGTGTTCCAAGATTTCCACCTCCTCCCGACGCTCAGCGCGGAAGAGAACGTCGAACTCGCCGTGGAGCTCGCCGATCGCAGCGTCAGCCGTCGCGAACGTCGGGAACGAAGCCGCGATGCTCTCGACTCGGTGGGCTTGGGCGACAAGCTGCGCCGCCTGCCGACACAGCTGAGTGGTGGTGAGCAGCAGCGTGTTGCCATTGCCCGTGCCCTCGTCACCCGCCCGCGGCTGATCGTCGCGGACGAGCCGACGGGCAGCCTCGATCAGGCGTCGGGCCAGGTGGTCTTCGATTTGCTTGCTGGGCTGACCGTCGCAGGCACCACGGTGCTGTTCATCACTCATGATCGGGAACTTGCGCGCCGAGCTGATCGGCAGATCGAGATGCTCGATGGTCGGATCGCGGCACATGCCGCTGCAGGCATCGATGTGACGCCCCTCGTGGCCGCGGGCGTCGTCGGCGAGCAGGTGGCGCAATGATCCGCCGCCTCTTCCGCGAGATCGGCCGCGCGCCAGTCCGCATTCTGACCAGCGTCATGGCGCTCGCGCTCGCCATCGGCGCCATCGGGGTGCTCGCCATTCCTGCAGTGTCGACGAATTCGCTGCGCGACGCTGCGGAGGCCGATGGTATTCCGCAGGTGATCGTGCCGGTCGACGACAGCCAGACCTTCGACGTCGCTGGCCTGGTTGGTTCGGTCGACAACGTCGATCGAGCCGAAGCCCAGATCCTCACGTTCGCCGTTCTTGGCGATGGTCGAGCGATTGACGTGCTGGGGGTGGATCTCGGGAATCAACAGCTCGACATCGTCCGCGCTGACGAAGGACGGCTGCCGTCCGAACTCGGCGAAGTGCTGGTCACTGACGGCGTCGCTCAGATCGGCGACAACTTCGAGATCGCGTTGCCAGGGGAGAGGAGCGGCCAGGAACCCGCTGGCACGATGACTGCCAGCGTTGTCGGCATTGGCGGCACAGCGTTCTGGAACGAGGACGACGTTGTCTTCACCTCCTTGGAGAGTGCCGCAGCCATTGCCGACCTTGACGGTGCCAATCGAGTGGTCGTGCGAACCACCGACATGAGTGCCGATGCGTTGAGCGACACCTCGAAGGCACTCCGGACGACACTCGCTGAGTCCGGAGTGACGACGACATCGCTCCCCCTGACGATTCCTGACGGTCGGCACCCGATTGAGGCTGACATCGAACAGATCAGCTTGCTCGTCGGATTGCTCGGCATCGTTGCCGGTCTGGTCGCGCTGGTGCTGCTGGCCTCCACCGTGAACACGCTGGTCACCGAGCGAACCCGTGAGGTGGCGATCATGCGTGCGCTCGGTGCACCGAATCGCCAGATGCGGCGCCGTCTCCGACGCCTTGCCCTCGGCATCGCAGCGGCGGCCGTCGTGCTCGGCATTCCACTCGGCATCGCGATCTCGAACTTCATTGCCCGGATGATCCTCAACGAGTTCATCGGCTTGACGCCAGGGTTGGCCGTATCGATCCCCGTGATGGTGGGCAGCGCACTCTTCGCCCTGGTCGGCGCCCGACTCGTCGCGGCCCGCGCCGCTCGGAGAGTCACCAGCCGTCCGCTTGCCGAAGCGCTGCGCGACCGCAACGGTTCACCCTTTGGCCGACGCCTTTCTGAACGCCTTGCCGCACGCCTGCGCATCGGCGCTCTGCTCGACCGCACGGCCGTGCGTAACGGGGTACACCAACGCGCTCGCTCGTTCGCACTGTTCGCCCAGATCACTGCTGCCGTCGCCGCGCTGCTGATCGTCGCGTCCCTCGCCACGACGGTGACCGACTACAACGCCGCATTGATCGAGCCGGTGCAGTGGGCCTCGCGAACCTTTGTGCCGGGCCCCGGGCTGGACATTGACGCCTCGATCGCCGATTCGGACCCTCGCTCAGAAGTCGGCACCGACATCGACGGCGAGTTGGCGGGCTGGGAGATCGAGGTCAAGGGATTTGGCACCGACACGCAGATGATCGACCTCGCGATGGACTCCGGGCGATGGTTCACTGCGCCCGGCGAGGCGGCCATCTCCACGGGCTTTGCCGAACGCGTCAATGTGGGCCTCGGCGATGAGATCGAGGTCGATCTCGCTTCCGGAACGCAGAGCTACACGGTCGTTGGTCTCCACCCGGACCGAGACCGCTCCGTGTTCGTCGACACCGCTGAGCTGGCCATCGACATGAACCGCCCGGGTATGGGCAACGTGGTCATGTCACTCGACAACGAGTCGCCCCCGTACATGTCCGGGGTGCTCAGCGTTGAACGCCTCAGCGATATCAGTGAGGACGACTCGGGCACGGATGCGATCCTGCTCATCTTCTCCGCCATCGGTGCCGTCGTCGTTGCTGTTGCCGGACTGGCCGTGGCCTCGGGCCTTGCCGTCGGCGTCTACGAGCGGCGCCACCAGTTCGCTGCACTGCGTGCCATCGGTGGCCGTCGGCGACACGTGTTTCGTGTGGTCGTTGCCGAACTACTGCCACTCGGTGTTGCAGGAATCGGAGCGGGGCTCATCGCCGGCTGGTTCGGCGCTGCCGCGATCATGGAATCGTTTGAAGCGTCGAATGCCATCGAGATCGGCTACACGTTTGCCACCGGAGCGATTCCGATCGCCGTCGGCGTGGTCCTCATCGGATCATTGCTGCTCGGTGGCCTGATGGTTCGCCGGGTCACTCGTCAGCCGGTTGCGGTGTCGCTGCGAGGTGCGGCGTGATCGCTGCTGCCCGCGTGAAAGACTGGGCGTCGTGAACGGGACTGCTGAGACCAAGTCGGCGGCTGGCCAGTCGGCAGCCGTTCCGCCGAGCGACGGCTCGTCGAATGACCCCAGCGCCTGGAGCGCTCCGTCGGGGACGCCGGTGCCGCCCGCACCGCGACGCCCACCGACCCGAGACTTCCCGACTCGACTTGCTGAAGTCGATCGGAAGATCAGTGAAGCAGGCTTGCCGTTCGACTCGGTCCGCACGGGCCTCGAGTGGTGGTACCGGCCGTTTATTGAACCGCGAACCTGGATCGCTCTTGGCTGGCTCTTCGTCGGCGCGGTCTGGGGCCCCATCGCCTTCGCGCTCGTGGTGGCCACCACCGCTGTCGTGTTCGCGCTCTCGATCGTCGGTGTCGGACTGCTGCTGATCATCCCCGCATTCGGATTCGTCACAGCGCTGGCTGGTGTCGAGCGGCGACGCGCCGGGTGGGTCGGTGAAGCGATTTCCGCGCCCGAATTCCCACCGCAACGCCAGGGACTGGTCAAGCCGATCGCCGCGCGTCTCGGAGACGCAGCGCGATGGCGCCAGGTGCTGTTCTTTGCGATCTTCGGCGTGGCCGGGCCCGTGTTTTTCACCCTCGGCGCCGCGCCCTGGGGTTTCCTCGTCGGGAACGCGTTCGGGTCGAGCTTCGATCCGGGAGCGTTCAGTTTCGGGGGTCTGATCATCGCGGCCGTGTTCGCCGGGCTCGCCCCGCGCATCACGACTGGCGTGGCGTGGATCGCACGATCGTTCGTGGCCGCGTTACTCGGCCCGTCCGACAATGCCGAACTGCGCGAGCGAGTCACCGAGCTGTCCGGGCAGCGTCAACAGATCCTCGATGCTGTGTCCGACGAACGGCGCCGCATCGAACGCAACCTCCACGACGGGGTGCAGCAGCAACTCGTCGCGCTCGGCATCGACATCGGACGCGCCAGCGCACGCCTCGAGACCGACCCCGAAGGGGCCCGTGAGCTGCTCGACGACGCTCGGGACAAGGTGCGCGGATCGATCGGTGAGCTGCGCCTCATCGGTCGCGGCTTACACCCGGCGGTGCTCGAAGACCGCGGACTCGACGCAGCGCTGTCGGCCGTGGTGGCGAACGCGCCGATTCCGATTGCGGTCGATGTGACCAGCGCGGCGAGCCTGCCCGAGGACATCGCATCGACTGCGTACTACATCGCGAACGAAGCGGTGGCGAATGTGTTGAAGCATGCACATGCTCGGGTCGCATCGATCCGACTCGAGGACGACCGCCTTGATGACGGGCGGGACGCGGTGCGGCTGACGGTCCACGACGACGGACTCGGCGATGCCGACGCGAGCCGGGGGAGCGGCCTCGCAGGCATCCGCGCTCGGGTCGAGGGCGTCGATGGCTGGATGCGACTGACATCGCCAGCCGGCGGACCCACCACCCTCGTCGCCGTCCTGCCCACGGACCGGCCATCGCGCCGCGGATGAAACGGATGAACGGATGAACGACCCAGCTCGCACCGCACCTGAGCGCTTGACCGCCGTCGTTGCCGACGATTCGGTGCTCCTGCGCGACGGCGTCGTTCGGCTGCTCGGTGACGGCGGCATCGATGTGCTTGCCGCCGTCGGCGATGGCGAGGCGCTCGTCGCTGCAGTTGCCGAGCATCAGCCTGACATTGCCCTGATTGATGTTCGCATGCCGCCCACTCACACCGATGAGGGCATTCGGGCCGCGCTGGCGATCCGATCGGCGCACCCCCACGTCGCTGTCTTGGTGCTCTCGCAATACGTCGAGGAGCGTTACGCCACAGAATTGCTGAGCGGCGAGACGTCCGGTGTCGGCTACTTGCTGAAGGATCGCGTGGTCGACGTCGAGGACTTCGTTGTCGCGGTTCGACGCGTCGCAGCAGGCGGGAGTGCCGTCGACGCCGAAG
>CAXMZV010000175.1:0-7747 GCA_964199985.1 Candidatus Ilumatobacter isfjordensis
GATCAAGGTCCGACGACCGAACTCCAGAAGGTTCTCGTCGATCTCGATCTCCGATCCGCCCAACGGGACAAGCACCCGCTTCCACGCGACCGGAGCGAGTCCGACCTCGCGAATCATTTCCAGGAGTGCTTCCAACGTGAACAGTTGCACGTGGGTGCGATCGAGCAGCCCACTGTCCTGATAGTCGAATCGCCCGGCGAGGAGCGCCAGCCTGACGTCGCCGTGGGCGACATTGGGGATCGACAGGACGATCCTGCCGTCGGACTTCACGAGATCACGGGCACGACGGAGGCAGCCGACGGGATCGCGAAGATGTTCGAGTACGTCGGCGGCGATCAGTGTGTCGAAGCTCCCCGGCTCGAGTTCGCTCAGGAGGTGCCCCCCGTCGCTCTCGATGTGGTCGAGGTCGCCGACGAGAAGCTGGTGGGCGAATGGTTCCGCAACACGCGCTGCGACGGGATCGATCTCGACGGCGGTGACCTGATGGCCCCGCTCGGCCAGGACCTGCGTCATGACACCGGTCGAACATCCGAGTTCGAGCACCCGTTGCGACTCCGGCGCGAGGCAGCCGAGCACGACAGCGCGCGAGTCGCTGGGATTGTCAAAATCGATCGGATAGTCATACCGCTCCCAGTAGTCGCGATCCGATTCATCGCGACCCGATTCCTCTGGCGCCTCGTCTGCGTTCAGCTCGGTGTGCGGCATCTCGGCAGTGTAGAGCTCGCAACGATTCGGTCACTTGCCGCTCCGGAGCCAGGACGACACCAGCCCAGTTACGGGACGCGCAAGAGACGGAACGTGTCGGTTGAGGCGGCCGAGCTACCGGCCACGACCCCGATCAAGTCGCCGCTGGCAACGTGACGCTCGCGCTTTGCCTGCAACACAGCCAGACGCACACGTTCTTCGTACTCCGCGCCCGCACCTTCGAAGTAGACGGGCGTGACACCCCAACTTGATGCGAGCTGGCGCACCGTCGCGTGCGAGCCACTGAAGCCGAGGATCTTGGCGCTCGGACGGAACCGGGCCATCGATCGAACGGTGAATCCACTGGCCGAGATGCAAAGCAGCGCCCGCACCCGCAGTTCCTGGGCGGCGCGTGCCGCTGAGATCGTGACCGCATCGGTGATCGCTGCCTCGCTGTGATCTTGATCGGCCATGCGCAGTGCCGCCACACGTTCGGCCCAGCTGCTGTGGTTGAACTGATCGTCAGAGCGTTCGGCGATCCGCGACATGGTCTCGACGACGAGAGCAGGGTGATCGCCGATCGCAGTCTCGGCCGACAGCATCACCGCAGATGTTCCGTCGAAGACGGCATTGGCAATGTCGGTCGCTTCGGCGCGGGTCGGTGCCTGCGCGGTGACCATCGAGTCGAGCATCTGCGTGGAGGTGATCACTGGAAGTCCGCCAGCGATGCAATCGCGGATCACCTGCTTCTGCAGATGGGGCAGTTCTTCGAGCTCGGCCTCGCGGCCGAGTGCACCTCGAGCGACAAGAATCCCGGCTGCGTCTTCGATGATGCTCGGCAGGTTCTCGACAGCGGCCAGCGTTTCGATCTTGGCGACAACCATCGGCCCGCGAGGATGCGGCTCGACGCCGAGCTGACGAAGGTCGCGGCCTGCGTTGACGCTCATCGCCACCATGTCGACGCCCACTTCGACGAAGGCAGCCAGTGCCGCGCGGTCCTCGTCAGAGAGCGGACGGTACTCAGCGGAACCGAAGGGAATGTAGACACCCGCACGTCCGCTCAGCGTTCCACCGGACTCGACACGCGCCACGACCTCGTCGCTCTTGACGTGCAGGACCGAGACGACGACCGACCCGGCGAACGTGATCTCGTCACCCACGTGGCAGTCATCGACCAGGTGCGCGTAGTCGACCTCGATGCGATCGGCGGTGCTCACTTCGTTGCCGACAACCAAGCTGACCGTGTCGCCGATCGCGAAGTCCAGACCTTCGACGGCCACCCGCCCGATTCTGATCTTCGACCCCGGAAGATCGACCAGCGTGCCGACGGTCTTACCCATGCGTGCAGCGACCTCGCGGATGCGTTGATGCCGTGTCAGCGCCTGGTCGAGCGGCGTGTGGGCGAGGGCGATGCGCGCCACGTCCATGCCCGCTTCGATCATGGCCTCGAGCGTTGCTTCGTCCTCCGAGGCGGGGCCGATGGTTGCGATGATCTTCGTGCGACGTGCCACGTGCCGAACAGTACCGGGCGAATTGGTCGAGCGGCGGCTGCCAGAATGGTCTCCATGACATCAAGCACGAGCAGCACCCTGCACTGGTCCGACGCTGACACCGAAGTGCACAAGGTCGTGGTGGGTCCGTTCGAGAACAACGTCTTCGTCGTACGTTGCAAAGCCACCGGCGAAGCGGTGCTGCTCGATGCCGCAAACGAGCATGAGCAACTCCTCGAACTCTGCGACGCGTTGGGTGTGAAACGAGTACTTGAGACGCACGGACATTGGGACCACATCCAGGCGGTTCCGGCCATGCGCGAGGCGGGCTACGAGGTCGCGGTGACCAAGCTCGACGCACCGAAGCTCGTCGACGTCGGCTACGACGTGTTCATCGACGACACCGAGGTGATCGAGGTGGGCCGACTCCGCCTGCACGCCATCCACAACCCCGGCCACACACCGGGGTCGATCTCGTTCGCCTTGGAGAACACTCCCCTGCTCTTCACCGGCGACACGCTCTTTCCTGGCGGCCCAGGTGCGACACACTTCGACGACGCCGACTTCGGCACGATCATCCGGTCGATCACCGACAAGCTCTTCACCTTCGACGACAAGACGATCGTGCTGCCCGGCCACGGTGACAACACGACAATCGGCACGGAACGCCCCCACCTCGAAGAGTGGATCGAGCGCGGCTGGTAGTGCGTTACGACGAGCGGCCTGCCGACCACACACCAATTCACACCGACGACCTTCCGCCGACGCCGGTCCGCGATCGCAACATCATGGCCACTGCGTGGATCGAAGCGCCTGCGTCGCTCCTGACGCTCGGCGACGATCTCACCGACCAACCCGTTGCCGAGTTCAAGCGCCGCATC
Source organism: Candidatus Ilumatobacter isfjordensis (assembly GCA_964199985.1). Lineage (GTDB taxonomy): Bacteria > Actinomycetota > Acidimicrobiia > Acidimicrobiales > Ilumatobacteraceae > Ilumatobacter_A > Ilumatobacter_A isfjordensis. The sequence continues at coordinate 3,056 of CAXMZV010000175.1, forward strand.
GGCTCCTGGATCCTGTGGCGCTCCGGTCCGGCCAAGCACGGCGACGCCCGCTACTGGGCCTGCGCCGACGCCGACCTCAACCGCTCGTTCACGCTTCGCTTGTTTCCCGACGGGTCAGCCGAAGGTGCCGGCCCGAGCGGAGCGACGCATCTGCGTTTCCGGGCATGGAAAGAAGACCTCCGCGATCACGACTGAGCAACGGCGACGGCCGTCAAATAGTCGTCCACTCTCCATTGTTTGCGCTCGATGCCACGGCAGCCTCGACGAAGGCAACACCACGCACGCCATCGTCGGCGTTCGGGAAGTGCAGCGCCAGGGGATCGGGCTCGAGACCGGCCCGTCGAGCTGCGATTGCCTCGGCCGCGTCGGAATAGACCGTCGCGAATCCCTCATGGAAGCCTTCGGGGTGCCCGGCCACGATGCGGCTTGCCCGAGCAGACAGCGGGAGAGTCCCGGGTCCGTTCGGCGTGCGAGCTTCGGCAGGCGAGCTGGCGGGCTTGAACGCCAGTTGAGTCGGCACCTCCTGCATCCATTCCAGGGTTCCCTCCGTCCCCGAGACCCGCAAGCGCAGACAGTTCTCGACCCCAGCCGCAGCCTGAGTGACCCAGAACGAACCGCGCGCGCCGTTGTCGAAACGAAGCATCGCACCGGCGAAGTCATCGACGAGCCGGTTGCGGACGATATGGCCGACGTCGGCCGCGATCTCGACGACCTCGAGGCTGGTCACGAATCGCACCAGGTTGTGCGCATGGGTGCCGATATCGCCCAATACGAGCGACGAGCCGCCGCGGGTAGGGTCGTATCGCCACGGTAACGCTTCACCCGGATCTGGGTCCGGATCGCTCCTTCCGGCCTTGCCGCCTTGGACGTACTCGACCTGCACCAATTGAATGGTGCCCAGCTGTCCTGCACTGACCATCGCCCGCGCCTGGCGAACCATCGGGTACCCCGTGTAATTGTGCGTCAGGCAAAAGACGAGCCCACTCGATTCCACCGCATCGCGCACGTCCCGGGCCTCGTCGAGGGAGTTGGCGAGCGGCTTGTCGCAGATCACGTCGAACCCGCGCTGCAACGCGGCCATCGCGTAGGTGTGGTGACTGTCGTTCGGCGTCATGATCGCAACGACATCGGCACCGTCATCGCGTTCGGATTCGGCGTCGAGCATCGCAATCGCGTCGCCATAGGCCCGGGCGTCGTCGATCCCAAGCGTCGCTGCGGCTGCCTTCGATCGGTCGGTGTCCGACGACAGGACCCCCGCGACGATCTCGTATCTGTCGTCGAGGCGAGCGGCGGCGCGGTGCATCGCCCCGATGAAGCTGCCCGGCCCGCCGCCGATCACGGCGAGGCGAAGCCGACGGCCCAAGACCTCGATGATCGGGTTCGAATCCATCTCCCACTCCCGTTTCGCTTGACGAGCCACCGACCTTAACCCCGCCGCCGCCGCGGCGCCCTCCGCAGATCAGTACGTTGAGGCGATGACCAGTGACCTCGACTGCATCGCCGAGCAGCAACGTCGGCTTCAGATGACCGCGTTCAACGAGGAATCCGCCTGGCAACTCGGGTGCGACCTCCGACGCCGGGCTGCCGAGCTCGAGAGTGCTGTCACCATCGAGATCCGACTCGGGCAGCAGACGGTCTTCTTCCACGCAATGCCCGGCACCGCCCCGGCCAATGCCGACTGGGCACGCCGCAAACGCAACGTCGTCGAGATGCTGCATCGCCCGTCGTACGCCGTTGGGCTCGAGGCCCAGGACACCGGTCGCTCCATCCTCGCCGAGATGGGTCTCGATGACCGAGAGGTCGCATCACACGGTGGTGCTTTCCCCATCGTCGTTGAGGGTGTCGGCGCCATCGGCGTGGCGACCGTGTCCGGCCTCCCACAACGCCAGGACCATGAGCTCGTCGTCGAGGCCCTCGCTGAGCTCTGCGGTGCCGACCTGACCGGAGCACGTCTGCCATGAGCGCCCCGACGACCTCGGTATCCCGCAGGCATTCAGCTCGCAAGAGGCCTTGCTCGCCGCTGATGACATCGACGCGGTATACATCCCGCTCCCCAACCACCTCCATGCCGAATTTACGATGAAGGCCGCTGACGCCGGCAAGCACGTGCTGTGCAAGAAGCCGCTCACACTCGATGCCGACGAAGCACAGCGGGTGATCGCCCACTGCGCGGCGGCGAACTCCGTGCCGTGCAGGTGTGGTTTTCATACTTCAACGACGACGCCACCAACATCCGCAACATCGCCGAGTTCGGCGGCGGCGCGCTGATGGACATCGGCTGTTATCCGATCAGCGTCGCGCGATGGCTGTTCAATGCCGAACCCGACGATGTCCAGGCGATCGCGCACCGTGACCCGACCTCGGGCGTCGACGTGCAGACCTCGGCGATGATGCGCTTCAGAACTGCGCATGCGACGTTCACCGTGTCGACGCGCTCCGAGCCGTTCTGAGATGAGCGCCCGAGCAAGCGACCCCGATCACAGTCACGACACCGTGGCCCAGTACACGCTCCAGGCTGACGCGTTCGCCATGGCGATCCGTGAGGACCGGACCGCTGCGCTACCGCCGTCCGACGCGTTTGCGAATATGGCGGTGATCGGCGCCGTGCGTGCAGCATCCACCTCGGTGCAGTCGCGCCAGTCAACGCCGTCGTCCGCGAGTCCGCTTCACCCGACCGCGCCGATCCAGCGGGGGAGGCACGCTGAGGCTTGGGGGCGGCGGGATGAAGCCGCCGGACCAGGCCTCTTGAGCGAGGAGCGCGTCGATCGCCATTCTGATCAACTTTTCGCGTTCGACACCACGTCGGACGGCCATTCGATTCAGACGTTCGAGGTCGTGCGCGGAGATTCGTGCCGAGACCGTCTCGCTGAGCTCGTCGCTCGTCATGTCGTCGATCGTACGGGTCGCCGCGCGCACGTAGCTGCAGCGCTCATCTGCCCGCTCCGTCATAGAACGTCTGTGCCAACTCCCACGCGTCAGCGCCGATCCGGTCTCCGAGCATGCGCCCCTCGAGGTCATCGGCGCGGACGTGAATACCGCCGTACAGCCGGGACACCCCGGCCTCGTCGGACGCATCCTGATACGTCGCCCACTGCAGCGTCACAGGCTCCGACGGTCCGGCCTCGAACTCCAGCCCTTCGGCCTCGACCGCCCACTCGCCCAGACCACCAGGGAAGAAGGCACTGCCGGTCAACTGCGTCAGCACCTCGGCAGCGGCTCGACTGAACGCGCTGTGCCCCGACACGTACGCGGCGAAGGCTGGGGTGACGAAGGTCGAACGCTGATACGGAACCCACTCGACCGCACGAATCCAGCCGACACCCCCGACTTCGGTTTCGATGTCATCCGGTTCGCCCTGCCACGCCCGAACCGCGATCTCTCCGACGTGGTCGGCGAGCGTCTCGTGTCGCTCTCCGGGACCGCTCGAAGCGTCGGCGACCACCTCGACCAACCCGTCCTCGAGCATGAGGCCCTCGGGGTCGAACGAGGCCGCGTCCGGATTGGTCGACTGACCGAGCCCGCCCATGTACCGGACCATCGAGATCGGACGGACATAGTCGTAGTGGCCCTTCGCACCCCACGCTGCGATCGCCGCATCGTGCACCGCGCCGTTGAGCGCGAGGTAGAGCTTGACGTCGTACTCGAGCCGATCGACCTCGGGGCCCTCGCCGCCAATCCGCAACGTTCCGAGCCGGGCGAGGTCGTCGGTGGCAGCGTTGGCGATCGAGTTCCAGTGACCGGGTGGGGTCTCCGACATCGGGCCGTCCGCCCAGTACTCGGCGACCACGCGGCCGTAGTCGCCGAGGGTGACCTCGTTCCGTTCGTACGATTCGCCGGTGACGGGGTTGACCGAGTGACCGATCGATTCGTAGGTGCCGAGCTCACGATTGCCCTGCACACCCGGAGAGAGGTCGATCAGCTCGTCTTCGTCCGGATCGAGAGTTGCGCTGTAGCGGATGACCTCGTTCACCGCGAGTTTGAAGTCCCCGTCGGTGTCCGCGTCGCCCAGCATCGGCGGCGGTCCCGGATCGACGGTCAGACCATCGCTGTCCGCCGGGGGAAGTGCAAACGCTGCCACGCTCCCCCAGTTCGGTCCGACGAACGTCTGCACTGTGTCCTCCAGCGGGATGCCGTTCTGCGCCTCCATCACCTCAAGCTCGAGCGGTTGCCACCGATTCGGGTCGTTCATCTCCGTCCCCGGTCGATCCACGACAAGTGGCGGGTTGACCGACGTGTACTCGGCGGTGTATCCGCCCGACTCGTTCGCTCCGTCGGTGGCGCCGAACGCCAAGACCTCCTCGGCGATGCGATTGCCGAACGCGGCCGGGCTGTCGCCCTCGGTGGTGGTGATGGTGCGGTCGTAACACAGCGCATCCATCAGTTCATCGAGTTGGGTGACCGCGATCTCTGCTCGCGGCGAGGGCAGATATCGCGCGACGAGAATGCGGTACGCCGCGTAGCTCATTGCCTCCTCGCGTGCCGCCTCGACGTCATCGGCCGTGCGAGCCTCATCGACGAAAACCCCGCTCGCCATCGTGTCGTAGGCCGCCCATGCGTCCCACATCGCGGCCGACGAATGAAACAGGTTGCGGGAGTGGATCGTCGGGGCAGGGAAGTCGCTGCGGATCGCGGCGAGCACCGCCTCGTTCCACAGTCGAGCGACGGAGCGGTCGGCCTCGACCGTGGACACAC
>CAXMZV010000176.1:0-7741 GCA_964199985.1 Candidatus Ilumatobacter isfjordensis
TCTTTGTCGAGCGCCATCAGCAAGACGAGGATCGAGGCACCGATCATGATCGGGACGTCGATGCGGACGATGCGAGAGGCGACGACGAGTGACCCGCCGATGGCAGCCGACACGCCAAGCGCCAGGAGGATGTTCGCGATGTTCGATCCGATGACGTTGCCCAGCGCAATGGCGCCGGCCTCGTCGCCGCCGCGCACGACGTCACCGACGCTGACGGCGAGCTCAGGTGCGCTCGTGCCGAACGCCACCACGGTGAGGCCGATGACCACGCTCGACATGCCGGTGCGAGCGGCGAGTCGAGCCGCGCCCCGAACGAGCGCCTCGGCGCCGACGACCAGTCCGACGATGCCCACGACGAGGAAGACGAGGGACGTGACGGTCATGTCGAGATGAGGATATGAGCCGGAACCGGCAATCGGCAGGCCACGGTGGGTCGCCTCACGATTGCCGGCGCCACGCTCGAAGTCGGTCCTCGACGCGGCTCCGCACGTCGATACCGAAGTCCCTCGGGGCATTCACGACACCGGCGCGTTGGGCAAGGATTTCGTTCAGCTCAGCGCCCATCAGGAAGACCAGGCAGGCGAGCCACAACCAGGTCAACGCGAACAGCGCCGTGCCGGCTGCGCCGACGATCTCGTTGCCGGACCCGGCGATGCGAACGTAGAAGCCGAAGCCCAATGAGACGATCAACCATCCGACCGCCGTGAGGACGGCACCGGGGAGGTCGTACCGCCACGGCGTGCGGTGATGTGGCCCGACGTGGAACAACGTTGCCGCCCATGCGATCAAGATGACGAGTGCGATCGGTGCTCGAATCAGGACGGGCACGCCGGCGTCGCGAAGCGTGACCCACAACAACGTCGAACCGGCAATCGTGGCGATGGTGCCGATGGCCAGGGCGATCGCCGTCGCCCGCAGCCGGATGAGGCGGCGTCCGTCGTCGACGTCGTACGCAATGTCAAGTGCTCGGATCAGCCCGGCGAACCCGCGAGACAGCGTGAACACGGCGATGACGACCGAGAGGCTCAGGACGCCCGGTCGGGTCTGGTCGAACAACCCGTCGACCGCCGTCCGGATGGCTTCGGACTCAGTGGTGAAGGTGCGATCGATGAATTCATTGATCGAGGCCTGGAGGTCGGCGGTCAGGTCGTCGCCGAGCAGCGAGACCGACGACAGCACGGCCAGCAGGGCCGCAGGCACGCTGAGGATGAGCCAGAACGCAACCCCGGCGGCAGCGTCGAACAAGTCGTCGTCGTGAAGCTCCTGCCACATCCGTTTGATGACGTGCAACGACCCGGTTCGGCGCGATGCCGGTTCGGTGCGGGGTTGCGTCGACGCCGCGACGTCGCTCCCGCCGTTCTCGGTTGGAGGTGGCGAATCGGTACTCAGGTCGGCCACTGTTGCATGCGCTCGGCGAGCTCGGAGCGATAGGCGGCAGCGCGTCGCAGCTTGAGGTCTTCGTAGCCGCGCACCTGGTCAGGCAGTGATGCAATTTCTGTCGCTGTCCCCACCGTTGTTGCATCGATGTGCTGGGCAAGCCGTTTGATGGCGGCGACGTACTCGGGGATCATCGCGCGCTCGACCTTGCGGACCTCGGCCCACCTGAACGGATCGGCCACGGTGCCCCGGAGTCGTTTGCCGGCACGCAGTGCACGAAGGGCGGGCACCGCGCTGCGCTGCAGCTTGAGCTTGCGATCCATGCCGAGCGCTCGAAGCATCGGCGGATGGAGGTGATAGGTGACAGTGGTCTTCGGCCCGCCCACTGCCTGATAGCCAGTGGCGGCCTCGTCTTCGAGCAGGAGCCGAGCGACTTCGTACTCGTCCTTGTAGGCCATCAGCTTGTGGAGGTGGACCGCCACGGCTCGGGTGAACTGGTCGCCGTTGATTGCACGCTCGGCATCAGCGGCGGTGGCCACGACGCTGCGGTAGCGGTCGGCAAGATCAGATGACTGGAAGCCGACCAGGTCGCTCGCCAGCCGGTCGGTCAACTCGTCGGTGGTCTCCGGAGCAACGGTGACCGGCAGATCCGCAGCCCGCTCGACCCCTGAGCGGTCGGCAATCCACGCACGCCCCCATCGGAACGCAGCGAGGTTGGTCTGGACCGCCACGCCGTTCAGTCCGATGGCCTGCTCAATGGCTGCCACAGGGATCGGCACGGCACCGGATTGCACCGCGGCGCCGAGCACCATGATGTTCGCCGTGGTCGTCGATCCGAGCAGCCCATTGGCCAATGCGGCAGCGTCGAGGTAGCGATTCTCCTTGGCCCGTGTCACTGCGCCGACTCGGTCGGTGAGTTCGGTGTCAGTCGGCAGCCGCAAGGTCGGATCGGTGACCATTGAACCGGTTGGCACGGCGTCCGTCGACGCGATCATCACCGTCCGATCCGCACGCGCGCCGTTGAGGTTGGCGTCACGCGCCCCGACGAGTAGATCGAACGCCAGGATCGCGTCGACCCCCGAGGCGTTGGCATGGTTCGACGGTGTGGCGCCGTCGGCCGTGATGCACACGTCGCTCACCACCGGGCCGGCCTTTTGCGAGAGGCCGGTCTGGTCGAGGCCGCGCACGTTGCGGTCGGCGAGCATCGCTGCGGTGCCCAGGATCTGGCTGACGGTGATGACGCCGGTGCCGCCGATGCCGGTGAGACGCACGGTGAAGTGCTCTGGATCGACGAGGGGCGGTGCGGGCTCGGCAAGGTCGGTGGGCGGCGCTGGCAGGGCTCGAGCGTCTGTCTTCGATCCGGCGTCGTCGACCGTGACCGTCGCGAACGACGGGCAGTCACCCTGCATGCACGACAGGTCGAAGTTGCAACTGGTCTGGTGAATCCGGGTCTTACGGCCATACGGGGTGTCGGCGGGCTGCACGGACAGGCAGTTGCTCACGTCACCGCAATCGCCGCACCCCTCGCACACCCGCTCGTTGATCACCACACGGAATCCGGGCGTGGCGACCGTGCCACGCGATCGTCCGCGCCGCTGCTCGGCGGCGCATGCCTGATCATGAATGAGCACGGTGACACCACTGACGGCGGCGAGCACCTCCTGGGCTTCGCCGAGCCGGCTGCGATCCCACAGCTTGACTCCTGGCGGGAAGTCGGACGAATCGTGGCGGCCCGGGTCGTCGCTGGTGACGATGATCTGCTTCACGCCTTCCACGTCGAGCAGCCGCGCAACGTCGGGCACCGACATCTGACCCTCGGGGTCCTGGCCGCCGGTCATGGCGACGGTGCCGTTGTAGAGCAGCTTGTAGGTGATGTCGACGTCGGCGGCGATAGCGGCGCGGACCGCCAGGGAACCCGAGTGGAAGAAGGTGCCGTCTCCGAGGTTCTGGATGAGGTGGTCGCGTTCGATGAAGGGCGAGATGCCGATCCACTGGGCGCCCTCACCGCCCATCTGGGTCAAGCCAACGATGTCGCCAACCCGCTCGGGATCCATGAAGGCCACCATCGCGTGGCAACCGATGCCGCCGCCGACCAACGTGCCGGGCTCGGCTCGTGTGCTGGCGTTGTGCGGGCAGCCCGAGCAGTAGAACGGCGTTCGATTGACCGAGAGGGGGATCAATTCCCGCTTCGGTGGAATGATCTCGTCGAGCGGGCGCATCCGTGCGCCAACGCGTACGGAGAGACGCTGATGCAGTGGCGCGAGGAGTTTGTCGACGTCGAGCGTGCCGAAGCCGTTGAACAGAACCGAACCGTGTTCGTCATGGCGGCCGATCACGCGCGGCCCGACTCGGCCGGACCGCAACGAGCCGTCGTACAGCGCGCTCTTGATGAGCCCTTCGAGCGTCGGATTCTTTTCTTCGACGACGAGCACCTCGTCGAGCCCATCGGCGAAGTCACGGACTTGCTCCGGATCGAGCGGCACCGGCATGAGGAGTTGGAACAGACGGATGCCCGCGGATCGCAGTGCGTCATCGGTTCCGAAGCCGACGACCGCCAGCGCCTCGCGGACCTCGTGGTACGTGCTCCCACAGGCAGCGATGCCAATCCAGTCGTCAGTGCTGCGCACGCTCACAGTGTTGAGGTGGTTGTCGACGCCGTACTGGCGTGCAAGTTGTGTTCGCACCTGCTGGAACTCGATCTCCATGTCGAGCGTGTACGGCGTGAGAAGCCGTCCGTTCGGGGTGGGGACAAACGGCACACCGTTGACGTTGACCACCGGCGCGATCGGGCGCACCCGGTCGGGGTCGACGTCGATCGTGCCGGTTCCGTCGGCGACTGCCGTCACGAGTTTGAGACCGGCCCACAACCCGCACGAACGCGACAGCGCGACAGCGTGACGGCTCAGGTCGAGTGCCTCTTGAACGTCACCGGGGAAGAGGATCGGCATGTGCAGATCAACCATGGTGGCATCACTTGACGACGGCACGGTCGACGACTTGGCGGCAGGATCGTCGCCGACGACTGCCACCACGCCGCCGTGCTGTGACGTGCCAGCGAACACGGCGTGGCGGATGGCGTCGCTGCTTCGGTCGAAGCCGGGACCTTTGCCGTACCAGATCCCGACGACGCCGTCGTACTTTGCGTCGTCGAGCGTCATGGCGAGCTGGCTGCCCATCACGGATGTCGCCGCAAGTTCTTCGTTCACGCCCGGCCGCACGACGATCGGAAGGTCAGCAACGGTGGCGTGGGCGCGCCGCAGCTCCTCGGTGAACGTGCCGACGGGCGAACCTTGATAGCCGGAGGCGAAGGCTGCGGTGGTCAGGCCGAGACGGCGGTCGATGCGGAGCTGGTCGATCGGGAGCCTGGCGACTGCCTGCACTCCGGACAGGAAGACGCGGCCCGTCTCGAGTCGGAACTTGTCGGCGAGCTGGTAGTCGGCCATCCGCTGCGTCGTTGCGCTGGACTCTCGCTGATTCGCCATCCACCTGTTGTATCGCGACTTGGTGCACCGGTCGAGAGGGTGGGTCATGTAATCGAATGTGAGGCGGTGGCGTCGTAGAGGGAAAGTGACCCCTCAGGAGGATCTGATGACTCGAACTCACACCACCATGAATCACCCGCAGCGCCAAGCAGCGCTCCGTCGTCGGCTCGCAACCGTCGCCGTCAGCGCTGCGTTCGCGTCCGTCGCGATGTCTACGGTCGCACAGGCAGCGCCACACAGTGCCCGGCAGCTCGAACAGCGTGCCACCGCAATCGGTGCGTCTGTGCCGGGTGGTGACGCAACACTCGAGGTTCTGCAGATGAATTGCGCGGCGCGGGTCACTGACGATGTGGCTGGCGTTGGATGTGACTGGCGAGCACCAGGCTCCGAAGATGTTGTCGGCGTCCGGTTGATCCGATCCGCCGTCGGGCTGGACGGTCGCAACGTGGTCTACCGCAGCGGAGATCTCGATGTCACCCAGTTCTCCGACGTCCCGGTTCGTCGAGGCGTGCGCTATCGCTATGTGCTGCAGGGCGTGAACGACGCCGGCCGCATCATCGCTTCCAGTCGTGTCATTCGAGTGGGTGTACCTGCCGCGGAGTCGCCCAGGGTCGAGGTGATGCAGCTCCGGTGCGCAGCCGCCGAACCCGTGGCCGGCGAGCGTGCGCACATCGGTTGTTCGTGGTCGCTGCCCACAACAGCCGCGCCACGCCAGATCGCGTTGTGGCGTGCCGTTGACGGCGCGGCACGGGAGCGAGTGGCGGCGTTCGGCTGGCCGTTTGCGACCTCGTACCGTGATGTCGTGCCTGCCGGAACGAGCCGAGTCGTCTACGCGGTGATTGGGACGAACAGCGACGGCGACATCGTGTCGCGATCGCGTGCCGACGGCGTCCGTCTGCCGACCGTGCTCCCGGTGTCGACCCACGTCACATCGGTCGAGGTCGACGGGCCTGTTGCCACCGCCTCACCGGCGACCGTTGTCACGATCGCCCCGACGACCACCACGATCCCGTCCCGTGATTCCTCGGTTGACGTCGATGCGGGCCCTGTTGATCGGCCGGTGGCGAGTCGTCCGATCGCCCCCGCTTCGACGACGGTGCCGGCCGCCGAAGCTGCGCCCACGGTAGAACGGCAACGGCCACAGCTGGCGAATCAAGAGCGGGACGGCCAAGACTGAGCTCACGATCTGCCGACGGAGATGGCGAGCGTGTCGATGAGCCATCGGACCAGGCCCTGGTCGGCCGCGCCCTCGGCGGCGACGTCGACGGGTTCACGCAGCTCTTCCGACGGCACGCGCCAGCGGTCCACGCCTTCGCACAGCGCCGAACGCGATCGGCTGACGTGGCCGACGACGTGGTGTCGGTCTCATTCGAGAAGGCGTGGCACGGCCTCGATCAGTTGGGCGAGCGCGACGGTGATCGCTTCCGTCCGTGGATCTTTCGGATTGCTGCCAACGAGTTGGCGAGCATGATGCGGTCGCTCAGTCGGCGCGCGGCGCGTGAGCACGTGGCCGTGGCGACCGGTGTGATGGCCGACCAACGCACCGATCGATTCGAGCGGGTCGACGCCCGCATCGATGACGCATCGGTGCTGAGTGTGCTCGGCCGACTTCCCGATCGATATCAGGAGGTCATCTCGCTGCGCTATCTGTCCGACCTCAGCGCGGCTGAGACGGCGGAGTCGCTGGGCATCAGCCGGGGGAACGTGGCAGTGCTGCTGCACCGGGCAATCGCCGCGCTCCGACGTGAGATCGGAGACGAGCGATGAACGAGCGAACAAAGACCAACGCAGCCACGGCGACAAACGCCGAGATGCGCGCTGCACTCGACTCGGCAGGATCGGCCCCGATCACTAGGGTGGAACCGCGCCTGCCCGATCTCGAGGCCAAGCTCGTCGCATCCATCGGTGGTGGAGGCGAGGCGCGAGGTGTCGTTCTCAGCTTCGCTGCTGCCGACCGGCGGCGCACCGCCCGTTCGCGTGCATGGTTCGCCGCGGTTGCGGCGGCCAGCATCATCGCAGTTGTCGCGTCGGTGGCAGCGCTGCGACCGGCGGCCGACGACAGTCTCGTCATCAGCGCAGCCGAATCGGTCTCGGTCATCCTGCCGGACGGAACAACCGTTGATGGGGCGCCAGGACGTGTGCTGCCGGAGGGTGCACGCCTCGACGTCGACGGATCCATGACTGTCGACGGCCGCTCGTACGGGCCGGGTGACTATCTCGTCGACGATGACGGACGCATCGTTCGGATCGATACCGCAAGCGCGACGACCACAGTCACCACGTCCGCCGCTGGCACCGAGTCGATTAACCCCACCGCCATCGATCCTGCCCCGTCGTCCACGGTGCCCGCTCCGACCATCCCGCCAACGCGGCCACCGACCCGGCCGCCAGTCGTCGAGCCACCCCCGAGTCGGCCACCACGAACCACGGAACCGGCACCGGCACCGGCAACGACGCTTCCGGTGCGGCCGGAACCTGAACCGGTGTCCTCACCGCCGACGCCGGTTCGGACGACAACTACGACAACGGTGTCACGCACGACCACGACGGTCGGGGAGCGCGATGCCGCAGCGAGCGATGGACGTGGCCGCGGCGGCTGAGTCGTGCCAGCATGGCGCAATGACCGCGACACCAGTTGAATCCTCCATCACGGTGGCCGGTGAGGCCCTGGTGGACCTCGTCATCCGAACGGACGGCGAGGTGACAGCAACGCTCGGCGGCGCACCGTTCAACACGGCTCGCGCAGCCGCCCGCCTCGGCGCTCCGGTCACGTTCGTCGGCGCGTTGTCGATTGATCGTTTCGGGTCACTGCTTGCTGCGCAGCTCGAAGCGGACGGCGTGCATATCGCATCGGTACGCACCGACCTGCCGACCACACTCGC
>CAXMZV010000177.1:0-7693 GCA_964199985.1 Candidatus Ilumatobacter isfjordensis
GCACGGACTCGTCGAGCCGCCGCATTTCGACATTGCCGAGCCGCGGTTCACCGACGACGACCTGGCTGCACTGATCGGGTTCTACCTCGACAATCGGACATTCGGGAGCGCCGACGAACGTGAGGCTGAGTTGGCGAGCCTGGTGGCGGAGACTCGTCGGGCCCTGCTGCTGTCGGACTTCATGTACGCAATGGCGGCGTTGCCGCTTGCCGTCGAACCCATTCAGAAGATCCGATTCATCCCGTACGCGCATCGCCGCTTCCACAAGTTCCTCGCCGCGTGGGACGCCGAATTCGGCGTGGGCTGAACGGCCCGTCGCACTCGGCGTGACGGAAGCCGCCGTGGTCAACCAGCAGTCATCGTGAGGCCAACGGCCGCGCCGTCGTCGCCCGTGGCCAACACCGTGAGGCGTCCGGCCTCAATGGTGTAGGAGACGTCACCGCGCAGCACGTTGGTCACCGCACCCTCGAGGCGCATGGCATCTGGTTCACAGGCCATCGCGGTGATGGCCATCGGTGCAAACGTGATCGTGTCGTCAGTGATCTCGACGCCTGCTGCGCCCGTGTTGCAGCCGGTGCGCACAGTTGCCGTTCCGTCGGTGATGCTCATTGACGCCTCGGTGTTCTGTGGGACGCTGGAGATGGCGTCGCCGTCGATCAGTCCGTCGACCACCCAGGTCGTGCCGACAAGCGGCAGGTCAGGATCGGCAACCTCACGGTCGATGAGGACCACGGTGACGTCCACTGAGGTCACGCTGAGCGTGTCGTCGTCCAGCGACAGCGTCGGGCGAGCCTGGAGCAGCGAACCGAGCCACGTGTCCTGTTCCATCAGCGCCTGCTCGCAGCCCATCTCTGTCTGCATCATGTCGCCGACAACGAGGATGCCACCTTCGATCGCCGCAACGCCACTGAGCTGGTTGCAGCCAGCCCTCGCGTTGACGGAGTCGCGCTCGAAGGACAGTCGGATCTGTGTGCCGTCGACGAGGGTATGGCCGTCGACGCTGGACGACAGAAACGTGCGTCCCTCGAGCAGTGAGCCGGTTGCTTGGTCGCCGGTGGAATCAGGCGCGTCGTCGCTGCCGCAGGCGCCGAGCGCGAGCAGGGCCACACAGGCGACGGCCGCAGTGAAGTGTCGTTGCATATTGGTTGGACGCCGCGACTCGGAGCTGAGTTCCCCGCGGCGTCAGCTTGCTGCGGCGACGGGTGTGCCGAGATGCTCGGTGGTGAGTTCGGGTGAATGTCGACGCACGATCAGCACGGTGATCCATGAGCCGATGCACAGCAGCGCGATACCGATGGAGAACGGCGTGGTCGAATCGCTGACGAACGCGCTCACGATCGTGCCGAGCACGGCGCCGCCCGCCATGCGGATTGCTCCACCATAGGCGGAGGCGGTCCCGGCGAGATGGCCGACTGGGCCGAGTGCCGCAGTGTTCAGGTTTGGCATGAGGAACATGAACGATGACAGTGTGAGAGCCAGCACTGGCATGTACACCCAGATGCTTGGCTGCCCACCGGCGGCGATCGAGATGGCGCACAGCAGCAGCGTCGTCGGGATCAGGAGTGCGTAGACCCTGTTGATCAGCCGGTGAACGCCGACGCGTACGACGATGCGGCCGTTGAGGATCGCACCGGCGGCGAAGAAGAGCGCGACCAGTCCGAAGATCAATGGGAACTGGGCCTCGCGATCGAACACCTCGCTGATGATCAGCTCGCTGCTCGCCAGGTACGTGGTGAACACGCCTTGCAGGAAAATCGTGGCATTGGTGTATCCCGACGTGACGGGGGTGCGGGCCACCTCGACGTAGCCACTCACCGTCGAGCGGAGTTGCAGGGGGCGACGGTTCGCCGGATCGAGCGACTCGCGCATCCGCAGGCTCCAGAGCGCGATCACCACGGCGAAGACCGCGCAGAACCAGAAGATGGAACGCCAGGGGAGAATGGCAATGATGCCGGCGCCGATGCTCGGAGCGAGGATCGGCACGAGCATGAAGACGGCCATCACCTGCGACATCGCCTTGGCCATCTGGCTGCCCTCGAAGCGATCGCGAATGATCGCAGTCGCCACCACCCGTGCGCCTGCTGCGCCGACGCCCCAGATGAATCGACTGAGGAGCAGGAGCTCGAAGGTCGGCGCCAGGGCTGAGCCCGCAGCACCGAGGATGTAGATCACGCTGCCTGCGTAGAGGACCGGCTTGCGTCCAAAGCGGTCGGCGATCGGCCCCCAGGCGAGCTGAGCGACGGCGAGTCCCATGAAGAAGACCGTGATGACCTGTCCGGCGCGCGGCGAAGATTCGCCGAGTTCGAAGGTCTCGCGGATCTCGTCGAATGCCGGCAGCATCGTGTCGATGCCGAGCGCCATCAGCGCCATGATCGCCGACATCAAGATCAGCAGCTCCCGCTGACCCATGCGGTACTGCTGCCCCGCCGGAGTGGCGGCGTCAGTGTTGGGAGCGAGTTGGGTCACGAAGCGACGCTAACGAGCGGTCATGCGTCAACCGTGGCTGAGCGACGAGCGTCACGCCGCGCCGAGTCACGGACAAGGGATCAGGCCCCTCTTGCGATCTCTTCAGCTGACAGCAACGCGACAGCCGATCTGCATCATCTGGTCGACCCCCGCCTTCAAGTCGGCTTCGCTGATCCGCTCGGTGCTGCCGTCGTCGCCGAGGATGTCGCTGACGGTCAGGATCGCGAGCGCTTCGATGCCCTTCACGGCAGCGATCGTGTACATCATTGCCGCTTCCATCTCGACACCGAGGTGGCCCAGGCGCTTCCACCGGCCGAACGTGTCGGGGTCGGGGTCGTAGAAGATGCCGGAGGTGACGATTGCACCGGTGTGCACCGCACCTGCCCCGGATTCCCGGCTGAGCCGTGCCGCGGTCTCTGCGAGCGTGAACGTTGCGCTCGGTGCGTAGCCCGGCATCTGGGCATAACGAAGAGGAGTGCTGTCGTCGGCCGACGCACTGATGCCGATCACCGTGTCACCCATGTTCATGCCGGCTTGCAGGCAACCGCAGGTGCCGACGCGGACCAGCCGCTTCGCGCCCAGCATGATCAGTTCTTCGAAGACAATTCCCGCACTCGGCGCGCCCATGCCCGTGGACTGGACGCTGATTGGTTTGCCGTCGAACGTTCCGGTGAAGCCGAGCATCCCGCGTTCCGCGTTGACCTGACGGAAGCCCGGGTCGAAGAATGTCTCGGCGATGTACTGCGCACGCACCGGATCTCCTGGGCACAGCACGTTCGGCGCATAGTCGGACTCGTCAGCACGCAAATGAATCGGCATGAGCCCAGGATACGCGCCCTGGTGCAC
The DNA here is from genome assembly GCA_964199985.1 of Candidatus Ilumatobacter isfjordensis. GTDB lineage: Bacteria > Actinomycetota > Acidimicrobiia > Acidimicrobiales > Ilumatobacteraceae > Ilumatobacter_A > Ilumatobacter_A isfjordensis. Next base: position 3,313 of record CAXMZV010000177.1, read on the forward strand.
GGCGAGGTGGTGCCGCTGCCGGGCTACCCTTGGCTTTGCGATGGTTCTGTGGTTCTGCCGATGAACGACGACTCGACGAGCACGGTCTCGCTGACCGGTGCGGTGGCGATCGGCATTGGCGGCATGGTTGGTGGCGGCATCTTCGCTGTGCTCGGCGTTGCGGCCGAACAGGCTGGAGGAGCGACACCGCTTGCGTTCGCCATCGCCGGTGTCGTGGCGGCCCTGACGGCGTACTCCTACACGAAGCTCTCGTTGGGGTATCCCAGCGGTGGCGGCACGGTTCATTTCATCGACCAGGTGTTCGGCCGCGACCCGGTCACTGGCACGGTGAACGTCGTGCTGTGGGCGGGATACATCGCGACCACCGGGCTCTACGCCGCGGCGTTCGGCAACTATGGCGCGAGCTTGTTGCCCGGCGATGCCGAGAGTTCGGCAGCGGTGTTCAAGTCGCTGGCCGTCGTCGGCGTCGCCGTTCCATGGTGGATCAACCTGTCGAATGCTGGGTTGATCGCCCGGACCGAGGGCATCGTCGTTGCGATCAAGATGTCGATCCTTCTCCTCGTCGTCGCAGCCGGGGTCCCGTCAGTCGATTCGGGTCGTCTCGGGGCCGACACGTGGTCCTCGCCCGCGTCGATCATCGCCGCCGGCATGTTGGTCTTCGTCGCCTACGAAGGCTTCGAGCTGATTTCCAATGCTTCGGCCGACATGGTCCGACCGCGACGCAACCTGCCGCTGGCCTACGGCTTGTCGGTGGGCATCGTGGTCGTGTTGTATATCGCGATCTCCGCGGTTGTGGTCGGGTCGCTCGCACCCGCTGAGATCGAGGCGGCAGCGGACTTCGCACTGGCCGAAGCTGCCTCCGCCTCGCTCGGACAGATCGGCTTCACGTTGGTCGGAATGTCCGCGCTCCTGGCCACGTTCTCGGCGATCAATGCCACGTTGTATGGCGCTGCCCGCCTGAGCTTCACCATTGCGACCGAGGGCGAGCTGCCGCCGCTGTTCCGTCGACGACCGTGGCATCAGCCGATCGGGCTCCACATCACTGCGATCATCGGTGTGGCGATTGCGGTCGGTCTGTCGCTCGCCACCATTTCCGGACTGTCGAGTCTGATTTTCCTGATGGTGTTCGCGTTCGTCAACGTTGCGGCGGTGCGAGCCGACTCGGACGTGAGGGTGAACCGTTGGACATCAGGGCTCGGGGCACTCCTGGCGACAGCGTCATTCGCCCTGTTGTTCGTGCAGAGTCTCACCGACGACGTGGTGGCCGTCATCGTGTTCGGTGTGCTCGTTGCCGGAGCGTTGACCGCCGAACACACGCTTTTTCGTCGGCGGCGATCCGCACGGGTCGCCGCGGCCACGACCCCCCGTCGTGAGCGACCGGTCAGTGACTATTTGAGGAACTTGCTGGTGGTGTTGTCGGCGAGGACCTTGCCGCCGGTCTGGCACGTCGGGCAGTAGTTGACCGAGTAGCTGGAGTACTCGACTTCGCGGATCGTGTCGCCGCACACTGGGCATGCCACACCGGTTCGCTTGTGTACTGCGCTCGGCCGATCCTTCGACGAGCTCATGTCGTTGCGGGTCCGTTCGTAGGCCAGGCCCTCGGCAACGCAGTGGTCGATCGCGGCCGCCACCTTCGCCGCACCCTCCGCTCCGAGCTTCTTGGTGGTGGCGAACGGCGAGATCTGTGCGGCATGGCAGATCTCGTTCGACAAGCGTCGACCGATCCCGGCGACCATGCCCTGATGTCGCAGGAATCCGTGGACTCGCATCGATTTCGCTGCGAACCGTTCGGCGAGGCCATCGGCACTGATGCCAGCTGCCTCGGGGCCGAGTTTCGTGAGCGGGAGCGAGGTGTCGAGTTCGGCGGAAGGAATACACCACACACCGGCGCGTCGCTCCTTGCCCTGCTCAGTCAGCAGCAGCGCCGTTTCGTCGATCGACCCCGGCCCGTCGTCTGTGGGCGGGAGTTCGACGGGTTCGAAGGTGAAGCGGGCTTGTCCGCCACGCGGCTTCGCTGAACGCTTCTCGTCGGCGAGGAGCCGTCCGCCCTGCATGAGGTGGATGACGAAGCTGACCGACTCGAAACGCAAGATCAAGTACTTGCCTCGCCGACCAACGCTGAGCAGCGGTTGGCCGTACGCCTCGTCGGGAGCCGGAACCGCTGTCTTCAACGCGGTGAAGTTGAAGGGCGTGAACTTCGCCAGGACGCGCCCACCGAACTGTCGTTCCAGGCGCTCGGCGTGCGCCTCGACCTCGGGCATCTCGGGCATATCCCAAGGCTAACCACGACCCGCTGTCGCCCCGATCGTGAGTCCCATTCTGCCCCGGGCAATATGGGACAGTTCGGCTGCGGTTCAGCCGATTCGGGCCGACTGGCCCCCGTCGACGGGCAGTACGACCCCGGTGATCCACGCGGCGTCGTCGGAGGCAAGAAACAGTGCTGCGTTGGCGACGTCCCAGGCGGAACCTTGCCGTCCGAGGGGCACCTGTTCGGCGCGCGCTGCAGCGTAGGCGGCACGGTCGATCTGCAAGGCGTTGGCCACAGCGTCGACAGCCATCGGTGTGTCGACGAAGCCGGGCATGATCGCGTTGGCGCGCACGCCGTACTTCGCATTCGCCAGGGCGAGGCTCTGGGTGAGGGCGTTGATCCCGGCTTTCGACAACTTGTACGCGGTGAGGTTGGTCGCCGATGCGACGGCTGCCAGCGACGAGACGCTCACGATGGCGCCGTGATCCGATGCCCGCAGTGCAGGTGTGGCGGACCGACAGGTGCGCCAGAGGGCACGGAGGTTGACGTCCATGATCCGGTCGTACGCGTCGTCGGTCAGTCGATGCGGCGGACCGTCGCCCATGCCGATGCCGACGTTGTTGTGGAGGATGTCGATGCCACCGAACGCGTCGATCGCTGCGGAGATGACCTGTTCGGGGCCATCGTCGCTTGCGATGTCGGCAGCGACCACCAGCGCGTCGCCGTCGATCTGCGCGGCGGTCTCCTCGGCCCGCTCTCGATCACGGTCGACCAGCAACACGCGTGCGCCCTCGCGGGCGAACGTCAGCGCGGTCGCACGTCCGTTGCCGATTGTCTCACCGGGTGTCTGCCCGGCACCGACGATGACGGCGACGCGACCTTCGAGTTTCCCGCTCATGACATCAGTCTCGCCGGTCGCCCGGCGAACGAACTACTCGTAGGTGGTCTGTTCCTTGACGGTGGCAAACACGGCATCGAGTGCGCCGAACACGGCCTGGTTGTCGAGCAATTTCTGCTGATCTCCCCAGAGCCGGATGTGGCCGTTGACGAACGCGTCCTGGGCATTCATCTCGCCGGTGGCCACAGCGACTGCCGTGTCCCAGCCTTGCTCCATCTTCACGTCCTCGGGATCGGCAACTCCCGCGCCGAACGACGCTTCACCATCGCCAACTTGCAGGTGGTAGGTGACGTCGCCCTCGGGTCCTTCGGACACGACCTGCGTGACGCCGATCTTGTGCGAGCCAGCGATCTCACGCATGTGGTCGCTCGTCGCGACCTGCGTCGTGAGCTCGTTGATCCAGTCGAGACTGAGGTATCGGTACACCCCCGTAGTCTGCCTGATCGTGAGCCCGATATCCGACGACTGCGCTGGTGACGGCGATGGCGGCGCAGCGTTCGACGATGGACGGCATCCGGAGGCCGACGTCGAGGAGTGGGTGTTCGCGGCGTGGACCGATGACGCCAGACTCGGCGTGATCTCGGGGCACCGCCTGGTGGGGCGCACTGCGTGGTACTGGGCGGCGCTGGCCCGGCACGGTCGGCCATTGCTGCACATCACCGACTTCGAGGTCCCAGTGCGACTTGCCGACCCCTTCATCGTGAAGGGTGAGGCGATGTGGGCCGAGCACACTCGCGAGGCGCCAATGGAGCAGTGGACCGTCGGCAACGAGACCTACGCCGCCTCACTCGACGATCCCGACGACGCCCTCGGTCGTGCGTACGGCGACCCCACGCCGATTGCATTCGACCTGGAGTGGTACGCCACCGGAGCGGCTGTGGCCCTCGAGCTCTCGCCCGACATGAGCGTTGGGTACCAGCAGTCGGGTGTCGTGCACGGTGCGATCGACATCCTGGGCGAACCAGCCGTGGAACTCTCAGAGGTGAGTGCGCAGCGGTGGCATCGCTGGACCAGTGGCCCTGCTGTGGACGGGTCGAGGTCGAGCTTTGGGCCGCTACCGCTGCCGGATGCGGTGGCGCACACCGGAGTGCGTGCGCCGTTCCGTTTCCCCGATGGCAGCAGCAGCGACCTCGTGCTCACTCCGACCGGCTGGTGTCAGCGAGTGCTTCGGTCGTCTCGTCAGCAGCCTCGCTGACGGCTGGCTCAGCAGCTGGCTCGGGCCATGCGGCGCTCGC